>JAWKLZ010000004.1 GCA_041392475.1 Chitinophagales bacterium
AGATACCAATTCAATTCACCGAAAAAGCACTCAAATATTCCACCAATTTCTCATATTGAGGCATCATTTTGTCCCGTAAGGAATGTCTTTGTAGTACAATATGATAGGCTTGAATCAATGTAGGAAGCTGCGGATTATGAGCCATTTGTGCGATGATGACTCCTTTGATACAACGATGCGACTCATTGAAGATAAACCGAGAAGGTTTTTCGGGATAGCGGTTGATGAGTTTGTCAATCGCAGAAATTTGTGAATTGTCCTCCATAAAATCGAAAGCAATTTCCTTCAAAAAATCTTGTATTTTTTTACAAGCCTCTACCAACTCTGCTTGATTCTCCACTTTGAATCGAAAATAAGGTTGCCCCATTATTCGTCCGTAGGTACTGAGTATGGTATGTGATTCTTCATGATAGTCTTTGAGTGTAAGGGTGAATTGATTGGCGAGTTTTTCGACTATATCTATTCGTACCCCTACGCTTAATTCAATCCAAAAAGTTTGTTCGTTTTCCAGAATTGTGAATATACAGTCTTGAAAACCGCCCTGAAATTCTTTTTTGAATTGTAGGTATTTTGGATTATCTATATAGGTGAACCCTGCCGTTTTGAATTTCGGACTAAGGGATTGTTGTATAAGGCTTTGTATGCTTGATTTGTTGAACATAAACGGTAATTTATGTGTAAACAAATGATAGAGGATTTAGGTTGTTTACCGTTTCTTTCTTGACATATAATTTGATCCTCTCGACATCTTTTGAACCATCATAAAATCCGTTTTAGGCATCTCTTTGAGGGTTTCCAATTTTTGTTCGTATGCCAAAATCTGCTCATATTGTCGCTGCAATTCTTCGGAGGCATAGAGGTTCATGTAGGCCTCCAAATAAGTTTTGGCCTGCTGCAAAAGGGATTTGGCTTCATCGTATTGTTGTTTGTCAACGGCTTCCATGCACTGCTCATACAAATCATTGGCTACAAATAAGGCTACGTTTTGAAGGGCAAGGGAATGAACTCCTGTTTGGTAAGTTTCTTGATTCTCTGTTATTTGAAGGGTTAAAGACAATTGTTCTTCAATGGTTTCCAATTTTTCTACCACATCTTCATAACCCAACTGCAATTGGAAATGATAAGGAGCCTCAATGGGCTGTAAAACGTCAAAAGCAATGAGAATGGCCTTTTCTTCTTCTGCAAAAACATCGTTGAAATTGACGGTAATATCTGATTGTCCAATCATTGCAGGATAGCCATACACTTTTTTAGGACGAAAATGACTGTTCGGAAATTGAAGCGTAAGTTTGGTGTTTTGGGCAACAACCGACAACAAACCTTCCAATTCTTTGGCGAAAATTTGAGGAATTTGGTCGGGTTTTTCGATAAAATAATAATTTGCACCGCCAAATTCAGAAAGTTGTGTCATCAGCAATTCGTTGAAGTCTGCCCCAACGCCAAAAGTGGAAAGGGCGATTCCCTGATCTCTAAATTTCTTTTGAGCGATTTGCTGCAATCGATCAGGTTCGGTAATGCCTTGATTGGCAAGTCCATTGGAGAGTAAAAGTGTTCGGTTTACAAAGCCCGATTGTTGGGTGTTTTTGACCTGATTATAACCTTCCAACATGCCACCACTTAGATTGGTCATGCCTCTGGCTTTAATGGTGGTGACTTTTCGGTGTAGATTGGCTTTGTCGGTCACGAGAGTGGATGCGCTGACCACATCTACTTCATTGTCATATTGAACGATAGAAAGGTAATCGTTGGAATTGAGGTTGTCAATCACAAAATCGACGGCTTTTTTGACATAGTTGAGCTTATCGCCTTCCATAGAACCGCTTCTATCAACGACTAAAGAAATGTTCAATGGAACTCGTTCTTGAGCAGTCGGTGCTTTCCCTGCTTTGAGGGTCGCATAGAGGTAAATTTCACGCTTGTTGCTACCTTGAAAAAAGTAGGCATTGTCTAAGTGTGCAGAAAATTGGAGGATGTTTGACGGCATTATTGTTGGTTTTAATGGGTTAATGAAAAGAGTGAAATTTGTATTCACCCACCAAACAACGAATAATGGCACGGCTAAAGTTCCTTAGAATGGATTAATCTGCATCTTCTTCGTCAAAATCATCGTAAAAATCATCCAATACCCGCCGCTCCTTTTTGGTTGGTCGCCCTGTTCCTCTTTCACGAGTCCCCGCAGGATATTCCCAAAAAGCTGATTTTTGCAGCTCACTTGGAGTACGGGGAATAGGAGGAGGAGAAAAGTCTTCGTAACATTCGACTGCAAGTTTTGCACTGACCCTTTTTTCAATCAATTTGACTACCTTCAATACTTTCTTTTCTTGTCCTTTTTGGGAGGAGATGGTATCTCCAACTTGCACCATTCTGGAAGATTTTACACTTTTTCCTTCAATTTTTACACGGCCTGCTTTGCACGCATCGCTTGCTAAGGTGCGGGTTTTGAATACCCGTACTGCCCACAACCATTTGTCTACCCGTACTTTTGATTCTGAATTATCTGACATACATTGATTCTATTTCATACTGGATGGTAACTAAACAATGCCAATATAGCAATGTTTAGTTGGTCAAACCAACATCATTCTAAGAAAAAAAGTTGCAATTGTGGGAATTAATTATTGAGGTTTAGGTTTGAATTTATAATTTGAAGTATAGCCAGTATAGAAAAAAATGTTCTTTTGACTTGGCGGGAAAGTAGGTTTTTAAGGGTATAACAATGTCATTAATTCGACAGAAAATTTGTTGAAAATCAATGATTGTTAAGGGGTTGAAACGATTCTAAGTGGACTGGACTATACCTGCGACCTTCCCAATGATTTGGGACTGATATTCTAACGAGTTGCCTGTCGATTCAATTAGTTGAATAAAAAAACCCTTGCAAATTATTCATTTACAAGGGTTATGAACCGCATCTAAGCGGTCTGGACGGGATTCGAACCCGCGACCTCCTGCGTGACAGGCAGGCATTCTAACCAGCTGAACTACCAAACCGAACTAGAATTATAGTCGTTTGCCAACGTTTCCGTTAGCGTGTGCAAATATAGAACGTTTTCTAATAAACACACAAGTTTTTGAAAAAAAAAGCCAATTATTTTTTATTTTTTTCCTCCGACAACCACCATTCATTAAAAGACTGTTTCGCCACCTTTGGCAATAGCCGCCTATCACCCCAACTATTGCCGAAAGCCAAACGAAAAAGAAAGTTCTTCGCAAAAGCTCCACCTCGATTCATCATTTTTCTGTCCAACATCGTTTTCGACCAGATAGACCAAATGAAAGTTTCTGTCTGAGCCGCAAATTCTTGCTCTATCGCATCCCGTCGATTATAGAGTAATAAATTGTGTAGATTGATATTTACCGCACAAGCTTCTGAGCAATTCCCGCAGAGCGAGGAGGCCTGACTCAAATGACCAAAATCTTTTTGTCCTTTCAGGTGTGGCGTAATCACCGAACCAATTGGACCACTATAAGTTGTACCATAAGTATGCCCTCCGATTGTTTTGTAAACAGGACAAGCATTGAGGCAAGCACCGCAGCGAATACAGTAGAGTGCTTCTCTTTTTTCGATGTCAGCCAACAATTTTGTGCGATTGTTGTCGAGCAAAATTACGTACATTTCCTCCGGGCCGTCCGTTTCGTTCGGTTGACGGGGGCCGAGAAATAGGGTGTTGTAAACGCTGATTTTTTGACCCGTCCCAAAAGTAGCAAGCAAAGGGAGATAATCCGATAGGTCATTGAAGGAAGGAATTACTTTTTCTAAACCTACAATGGCGATATGCACTTTTGGAAAAGCGGTGGTCATTCTGGCATTTCCTTCGTTTTCGGTGATAGAAATTGCTCCAATATCTGCCACAATAAAGTTGGCTCCTGTGATGCCAATATCTGCATCCATATATTTCTGCCTTAATTTTTCACGGGCTACCATGGTGAGTTGAGAAGGTGTTGCATCGAGAGGAGTATTGAGTTTTTCGTGGAAAAGTTTGGCAACGTCTTCTTTGGATTTGTGCATTGCAGGAGTGACGATGTGGTAGGGTTTTTCTCCTGCCAGTTGTACAATGTATTCCCCTAAATCCGTTTCTGCTACTTCAATGCCCAGCTTTTCCAAATGTTCGTTTAATTCGATTTCTTCGGTTGCCATAGACTTCGATTTGACCACCAACTTGGCATTTTTGGATTTCACGATTTCTTCAATGGCAGCCAATGCCTGTTCGGTCGTTTCAGCCCAAATCACCTTGCCGCCTCTTTTGGTAAATTGACGTTCAAACTGTTCTAAATTTTCCCCTAAGTTTTCAATCGCTTCCCACTTCGTATTTTTTGCCCATTTGCGAGCCGCTTCTAAATGAGTATATTGCGCTTTGCCTTTTTCGACTGTTGCTGCATATTTTCCCATATTAAATTGTATGGTTTTGCGGTGTTTGGAGTCGAAGGCCTTTTTTTCGGCAGCTGCTTTGAAGTTTGTTAGGTTGTTAGACATATTTGAAGATACATTCTTTTATTGTCATGTAAATGCAATTGCAAGCTAAACAAAATACCAGATAGTTTCGAAGGCATCCTGTATTTCTGAAAAAATATTGCTTTATTAGGCCAAACTATTTCATCAATTTCGTATTATTACTTTTTCAAAACTCAAAAAATATAAATAATGAAAGCTCATACAGCAAGTTTGATAAATGCCGTTTTGTTGATTGTACTGGGTGCTTGGGGTTATTTTGGTTCTGCCACTCCTTCCCCAACGGCTTTGATTCCTGTAATATTTGGCGTTATACTCGTAGCTATGAATAGTGGTGTAAAAAAGGAAAACAAAATTATTGCTCACCTTGCAGTGTTGCTTACCTTATTAATTCTCTTTGGCCTGGTGAAACCACTGATGGGGGCAATGGATAGAGATGATGCGATGGCAATAGTAAGAGTAGGGGTGATGATACTTTCGACTATTGTGGCTTTGGTTTATTTCATCAAGAGTTTTATTGATGCCAGAAAAAGCCGTCAGGCATAGTCTAATTAAAGACAAAACGAAGGGGCGTAAATTTTCTCTTTCGGTTGAATATCATAAAAAAAGCCAAGTTTCGTAGAATAAAGAAACTTGGCTTTTGTATTGTTAATCATTTTTTGGTTTAATCCACTCCTTTCCAAATTTAGACTTGACCAAACTCAATGTATCTGCGGTCATAAATACTTTTTTTGCAGTAGTGTCTAAAAAAGAACGTTGAATATTAAGTGTGTTCCACAGTCTTTGTTTTACTTCAATCTATACCTCAATCCCCCATACACCATCCTTCCAAAAATAGGTCCCCAAACCAAAGAGCTATCAAAATATTCTCCGAAAGGGTCGCTACTTGCGATAATGGGGTTTTCTTGTCGGAAATGGAACAAATTCTCTGCTCCTACATAGACTTCAAAACGCTCTGCCCAACTTTTGGTGACTTGCGTATTGGCCGTAAAAAAAGCGGGTGAATAGGTTTCCAAGCGATAAGGTTCAGGGTTGCTTACCGTTGAAGGAATCCGTTTTTCACCTTGCCAATTGAGCGTGAAGTCAAACTTCCATTCGCTTTCAGTGTGGTAGCCCAAATTGATGAACGCCCGATGTTTGGAAGTTAATGGTTTCTGTAATAAATTACCATCGAAGGTCATTTTTACATCATTCAGGCGATACGCCAAGCGCACATCCAATCTCGGTAGAATTTCCATGTCCACTTGTGCCTGCAAACTGTTGGAGTAAGATTTTCCATCGAGGTTGTAAAGATGCAATTCTTGGGGACTTTGTTCGTAATCTGCAATGATTTGATTCACAAAATGGGTGCGGTAATAATCCAGACCCAAACTTGCTGTTTTTTCGCCAAGAGTAATTTCTTGCGTCAAATTCAAACCAAAATTCCAAGCCACTTCTGCATCCAAACCATAGGGTAAATCTGTGTTTTGATGGTCAATAATGATGCTGCGATTGGAGGCAAAAACGCCGATGTTTTCTGCAAAAATATTGGCTGTTTTTTGTCCACGACCCATTGAAGCCCGCAAAACCGTTTTTTCAGTAGGCGCATACCGCAAGTGCATACGAGGAGTAGCGAAAAAGCCGTAGTTGTTGTGGTAATCGCCTCTAAGTCCCACTACTGCGCTGAATTTTTCACTTTGGGTATAGGTGTATTCAAAATAAGCACCCGGCACAGCTTCGTTGCGTTCATATTGAGTAGATTCCACATTTTCATCAAATTTGTCGTACTGAAAACTCACCCCTGTTTTGAATTGGTGGTTGGTATTGTCAAAAATACTTTGGTAAATCAAGTTGGCATACAGTGATTTTTGTGTAGCATCGTAGTTTCTCAAACCAAAATAGGCTTTTTGGTCGTGGTGAACAACAGAAAACTGAGAACCAAAACTGGAAAAAGGTTTTTTCGGAAAAACCTTACCCATTTTGAGCCATCCTTCAAAGCGGTTTGTTTCAATATTTGCACGCCACAACCCAATTCCAATCCGCTTATTCCCACCGTCAAAAATTTCCTGTCCACTCGTATTGTCCACCAAAGTTGCTTTTACGCCAAATTGCCCTTCCAAACCATTCTTGCCCGTAAATTTCCAGCGATTGATAGCAATGAATTGATTGCCAGTTGGATTGTCCAAAAAACCATCCTCATTTTTATCGAATTTTGCTTGTTGGTATTTGCCGTGCAACAAAAGACCTGTCTGCCATTTGTCGCTCAAACGGTGACTAAAATTGGCATTTGCCTCCAAACGTCCGCCTTCATTGGCGTATAGATTCAAATACACTTTTTCGCTGTTTTGGGGCTTTTTGAGTTCCACATTTATTTGTCCTGCAATGCTTTCAAAGCCATTGACGACCGAGCCTGTGCCTTTGTTGAGCTGGATACCCTCAATCCAATGCCCTGGCGTATAAGTAAAACCATACAAAGCCGCCAAACCTCGAATATTGGGCATGTTTTCCCGCCCAATTTGGACATAAGGGCCTGCCAAACCCAACATTTGAATCTGTCGTGTGCCTGTGACTGCATCCGTAAAACTCACATCTACCGAAGGATTGGTTTCAAAACTTTCGGACAGATTGCAGCAAGCAGCTTTCAACAATTCTCCTTCCCCGATTTGTTGGGTTTTGATGGGATTGAGGAACGAAACTTCGGTTGTTTTCTTGCGGTAAGCTACTTCAATTTCCTCCAATGTGAGACTGTTTTCCAGTTCTATTTGCACGTTGGACAAACCTTCCATGTTGAGTGTATCGCTTCCTAAGCCCACAAAACTGACTACTAACCAGTTGGTTTCGGAAGTTTTAGGTAGGTAAAACTGTCCATTTTCGTCGGTCGTTGTACCGATGATGGTATTCGCCCAATACACATTGGCACTGTATAAGGGTTGCAAATTTTCGTTTTCGTCTGCGGCATAGACTTTTCCTTTGAGTTCTCCTAATTCTATGTGGATAGTTGAATTGTTGCTATTTGATGCTTCCTCCTTATGGGATTCAATGACGGCTTCTGAACGGTATTTACAACATCCATGCAGGTTGTTATAGACTTCATCGCTTGCTTTCACTTTCTCGGTGTCGTGTCCTACGGATGCAAGGTTTTGGTGAAGTTGGTCTTCGTTGAAGTTTTTGGGATGGAAGGAAACTTGTAGCTGTTTGGTTGATACATTCCAATCAGCCGTTTTTACGCCTTTGGTGTGAATAGCAGCATCTTCTATGCGTTTTTTACACATTCCACAAACTCCGTTGACTTCCATAGTGAGAGAGTTGTCTTTTGGTTGGGCTGATAAATTGAAGTAAAGAAGGAATGTTGAAATGGCTAATAGCCATAGATATATTGATTTCATTTTGATGTTTTTAATTGGTTGATAATGTGTTTTGAACCACAAAAGGCACAAAGAAGACAAAAGTTTTTGTGTTGCTGAACCATAGAAAAAAAGATAAAAGAGGTTTTCATTTCTCTTTTTTTTTCGCATTGTGTCTAACCTACGTTTCGGTCATATTTCACAGAGCATTGAAAATCAAATTTAATAATAATTAAAAATCTATCAATTGAGATAAAAATAATTTCTTAATAATTTGATTTTCATTTTATTATAAAAAAAAATTATCGAAATGTAGGGTCTAAGAAAAAATCAACCAATTTGTGGCGGTTGCCATATCGGACGAAAATACTCAAAGGAGTATTGAAAAGTAAAATGAGAAGTGGGAGAGAGGTTGTAAAGAATTCTGGGTGAAATGTTTATGAATATTTGTTGATGGATGGTAATATGAATATTACAACAAATACAACTGCAAGAGGAATTGCAATCGTGTTTTGTGTTGGAATCATTCTTATTGTCGGTATGATTTGTTTGGCTGCAATGAGCATGAGGGTTCGTTTCCTGATGGTTTTCTTGTTGTAAGGTCATACAACAGAAACCATTGGAGGAAGGGCGAATGGTTAGCCCCAAAATGAACATAGCTAATATGATAGAGATAATTTTCATGCAATTGCTGCAAATATAAACGAAATGGAGGAAACAGGTGTTGCAAAATTTGTACTTTCGGGTGCATAATCTTCAAATGTTATAGCAAATGAAAAATTGGAAACTTACAGGGCAGAGGGCTTTGGTGACAGGAGGAACAAAGGGAATTGGTTTGGCGATTGCGGAAGAAATGCTGCAATTGGGTGCAAGGGTGTTTATTACGGCCCGAAATGGAGAACAAGTAGGATTGCAGGTTGAAAAATGGCGACAAGAAGGTTTTGAGGTGTCAGGCTTTGCAGCAGATATGAGTAAACAGGAAGATAGGCAAGCTCTTATTACAGCAGTGAAAAGGGAGTGGAACGGCTTGGATATCTTGGTGAACAATGTGGGAACGAATATTCGCAAACGGATTCAGGATTATGATGATTCGGAATATAGGCATATTATGCAGACCAATTTGGATTCGGTGTATGAACTCTGCAAAATGACTTATCCTTTATTGAAGGTAGGCAATCAGGCGAGTGTGGTGAATATTTCTTCGGTGGCGGGAATGATGAGCATCAAAAGTGGGGTCATTTACGGTATGACGAAAGCGGCGATGATTCATCTTACCAAAAACTTGGCGGTGGAATGGGCGGCTGATTGGATTCGTGTCAATACGGTTGCACCGTGGTACATTCGCACGCCTTTGGTAGAAGGGGTTTTGGGAAAGCCTGATTATTTGGAGGAGGTGATTTACCGAACGCCATTGAAGCGAATTGGAGAACCGATTGAAGTGGCTTCAACGGTGGCGTTTTTGTGTATGCCTGCGGCGAGTTATATCACAGGGCAGTGTATTGCAGTAGATGGAGGATTTACTATCAATGGATTTTGAGGCGATTGTGATTTTGTGTAATCTCGAAAAAAAATTGTTTTCTTTTTTTCGAAAAATCCTGTAATATTATTTCAAAGTAGCCTATATGCTGATTTTGATTTTTCTACTTATCTTTCCACAATGAAAGACCATTTACACCTTCATTTTATTGTCCTAATTTTTGGTTTTACAGGTATACTGGGTAAACTGATTACGCTTCCCGCTGCCGATTTGGTATTTTACCGGATGTTGTTGGCCGCAATTGGTATGTTTGGTTTTGCGGTATTGACCAAGAAAAGGCTGCGTTTGCCGAGAATGGTTTTGGCGCAAATATTTGGCGTAGGCATCATTGTTGCAGTGCATTGGATTACTTTTTTTGGAGCTATCAAAGCTTCAAATGTGTCTGTGGCTTTGGGATGTATGGCGAGTGCGACCTTATTTACGAGCTTCTTGGAACCAATTTTTGATAAAAAGCGTATTGCGGTAAGCGAGGTAGTTTTGGGATTGGTCATTATCATTGGTTTGTACATCATCACCCAGTTTGCGCTTCAATATTTGTGGGGCATTGCTTTGGCTTTGACTTCTGCGTTTTTGGCGGCACTGTTTGGTGTGATGAACAAACACTTGGTTCGCAAGTACGATGCAGGTATTGTTTCGATGTATGAAATGATGTCAGGATTTGTGTTTATTGCCCTTTATTTTACCTTTACTCAGAGTATCAGCGTGTTGCCAATGAATATTCCTGCAATGGATATTTTCTATGTATTGATATTGGCGTTACTTTGTACAACTTATGCTTTTATAGCGATGAATTATTTGTTAGAGCGATTGTCGGCTTATACCGTTGCTTTGGCAATCAATATGGAGCCTGTTTATGCCATTATTCTGGCGTATTGGATTTTTGGAGATTCGGAGCGAATGCACTTGGGTTTTTACATTGGTGCGTTGATTATTATTGCTTCAATTGCAGTGTATCCGTTTTTGAATAAACCACAAACGGGACCTTCAAACCCAATATAAAACAATATTCACCTTTCAATATATTAACTCAATCCAAAAAGAATGAATAAAATATTCCTGATTTTCAAGCGTGAATACCTAACAAAAGTTCGGAAGAAGTCTTTTATTATTGTCACTTTGTTGGTACCTCTGGGCATTATCGCCATGTTTGGTTTCCAGATAGGAATTATCTTGTGGAGTTCGGAAGATGCCCGCATTTTGGTAAAAGACGAGAGTAATATTTTTACCTTGGCGGATTCTGATTCGGGAATGATTCGTTTCAAAGCGGTGAATACGCCTTTGGAGGAATTGAAGGAAAGCTACATAGAGGATGGATACAATGGGATTCTTTATATTCCTAAAATCAATATTGACAATCCGAATGGGGTGAAATATATTTCTGACAAATCGTTGGGAATGAAAATCAAGGACTACATTGAAGATGAATTGAGTGACCAACTCATTAAGAGGCGTTTGGAAATGGAAGGTTTGGACAACAAAACTTATAATAATATCCAAAAGACTCGGGTAAACGTTGGTGATCAAAGTGCTACGGGTGAAACGGTAGCGAGTTCGGGAATGGCGGCGATAGTTGGTTTTGGGATGGGTTTTTTGATGTACATTGTTATTTTTATGTATGGTGCGATGATTATGCGGAGTGTGATGGAGGAGAAAACGAATCGCATTGTTGAAATTATTCTTTCATCGGTTAAGCCTTTTAAGTTGATGATGGGTAAGATATTGGGGGTTGGGGCTGTTGGGTTGACGCAATATGCTATTTGGATTGTGTTGTTGGTGATTATCAATTTTGTAATGGCTTTTTTGGTAGGTGATTCTATCAATCCCAATCAAGTCGGGGGTGCAAGCCCACAAGATATGGATGCGGCTATGGAAATGATTGAAACGCTGCAAATGCAGTTTGCTACCTTACCTATAGGTTTGATTATTATCGGATTTTTGTTTTATTTCATTACAGGGTATGTGTTTTATGCTGCTTTGTATGCAGGTTTGGCTTCGGCTATCAACGATGAAAGCGATGCTCAAACATTGACCTTTCCGATTGCGATTCCCATTATTATCTCCATCATCATTTTGTCGGGAATGTTGGATTCCCCCAACAGCAGCATTGCAGTATGGGCTTCTATCATTCCGTTTTCTGCCCCTATTATCATGCCCGCACGTTTGGCGTTTGGGATGCCTCCGATTTGGCAATTGCTTATTTCGGGAGTCTTGATGATTGCGGCCGCATTGTTTGCCGTTTGGTTAGCTGCAAAAATATACAAGGTAGGCATTTTGATGCGTGGTAAGAAGGTGACATTTAGAGAGATTGGTAAATGGTTGACCTATTCCTAAGAAACATATCTTTGAAAGGTATTGTTAAACTGAGGTAATTTTATATCTTACATTGTAGCAAATGAACCTATCAAAATGACAAGCAATATACCAGATAAATATATCAATCCTCTAACTGATTTTGGTTTTAAAAAACTTTTTGGAAGCGAACCAAATAAAGATTTGTTAATAGATTTTTTAAATTTGTTTTTACCTCCTAAGCACACCATTAAAAATCTCACTTATACCAAGAATGAACATCTTGGTGAAACTCTTTTGGACAGAAAAGCTATTTTTGATATTTATTGTGATAGTATTACAGGTGAAAAATTCATTGTTGAAGTACAAAAAGCCAAGCAGACTTACTTCAAAGATAGAAGCATTTATTATGCTACTTTTCCTGTTCAAGAACAAGCTAAGAGGGGTGATTGGAATTTTAAATTGGCGGCTGTTTACACCATTAGTATATTGGATTTTATTTTTGACGACCATACTGAAGATGATAATTTGCTTCACTTTGTAGAATTGAAGAATCAAGACGGTACAGTTTTTTACGATAAACTGAAATTCATTTATTTAGAGCTTCCAAAATTTAAAAAAACAGAAAAAGAATTGGTTAGTAGATTTGATAAATGGGTATTTGTTTTTCGACATTTAGCAGAACTACAAAAACGGCCTAAAGCCTTACAAGAAAGAATTTTTGAAAGATTGTTTGAGGCAGCTGAAATTGCAAAATTTACACCCGCCGAACGAGAAGCTTATCAAATCAGTTTGAAATATTACCGAGATCTCAAAAATGTAGTAGATACTTCCAAAGAAGAAGGGTTGAAAGAAGGCGAGGAAATAGGAATAAGGAAAGGTGAAGAAATAAGAATAAAAAAAGGACTTGAACAAGTAGCAAAAAATATGAAAGAGGAATGGATAGTGCTATTATCTCTCAAGTTACAGGATTGAGTGAACAAGAGGTTAAGAAACTCTAGCAAATTTTACTACTGAAAATGGCGAAATAGAATTCATCTATTTCGCCATTTGTCTTTTAAGGTTTGAACTTCAATCCTCTACTCCTCGTCTGTTGAAGATTTGTGTTCAGCAATCAATCGGTCTTGAATGTCACGAGGAACAGCTGCATACTCCGCAAACGCTTGTCTATGTTTGGCCCTACCCTGCGAAAGCGAGCGAAGGGTGGAAGAATATTTGTACAACTCCATTAAAGGTACTTTTGCCTTGATAATTTGGTAGTGTCCAGCTGCCTCCATACCCATAATCATGGCTCTTCGGGTTTGTAAATCACCCATCACATCGCCCATTCCCTCTTCCGTTACCATGACTTCCACATCACATACAGGCTCCATCAATTGAGGGTTCGCATCTTGAAAACCATTTTTAAACGCTTGAGAAGCCGCCAATTTGAAAGACATATCATTGGAGTCCACAGCGTGCATCTTTCCGTCATAGACACTCACCCGCACATCCCGCACATAAGAACCCGTCAAAGGACCATCTTCCATTTTTTCCTGAATCCCCTTCGTAATCGCATTCATGTATTTGGCATCAATTGCTCCTCCAACCACACAGTTGTTGACAACCAATTTTCCGCCCCAAGGAAGGTCAATTTCATCTGTATTCCGCACATTCAAATCTTTAGGAGCAGGCATTCCTTCATAATATGGTTCTATCAACATGTGTACTTCTCCAAATTGCCCTGCGCCACCTGATTGTTTTTTGTGGCGATAGACCGAATTGGTTGACTTGGTAATGGTTTCTCTGAACTCTATTTTGGGTCTAACATAATCAAATGCCAACTTGCCGTTCTGTTCATTGATGCGCCATTTGGTCAATTGAAGGTGCAATTCTCCTTGGCCACTTATCAACGTTTGCTTCAATTCTTTTGAAAACTCAATTTGAAGTGTAGGGTCTTCTCCATGCAATTGATGGAGAATTTGGGCTAATTTTTCCATATCCGCTTTGTTCTCAGCATCAATAGCTACCCGAATACGTGGAGAAGGAAACACAATTGGTTCAATAACAACCTCGTGATGTTTAGGAGACAAAGTCGTATTAGAGCCTGTATTCTTCAATTTCACTGTTACCCCAATATCGCCTGCCTTCATTTCATTCAAGTTCACTCTTTGCTTACCATTTAGCGTATAAATTTGATTGATACGCTCATGCGAACTATTTGCAGTATTGATCAAGTCTGTTCCAGAAGTGAGTGTTCCCGAATAGACTTTAAAAAAAGATAAATTGCCCAAGTTTTGTTCATGTGCTGTTTTATATACAAACACAACAGGTTCACCACTCGCATCACAAACCAATTTTTCTCCTTCAATGGTTTTGATAGCAGGAACTTCGTGAGGTGCAGGGCCGTGATCTGCAATAAAACCCAACACACGCCCACTCCCCATATTCTGTTTTGCAGAACAACAGAACAAAGGAAAGATATCTTGTTGAACAATGGCTTTTTTTAAGCCCTTAGCCATCTCATTCTCCGTCAATTCACCTTGTTCAAAATAAAGTTCCATCAAGCTTTCATCGTTCACTGCAATGGCTTCAATCAATTCATTGTGCAAATCTTCCGCTCTGCCTCTTACCTCAGCAGGGATTTCTACTTTTTCGGGCCTTCCCCCATCATCAGGAAATTGGTACATCACCATTTTTAGCACATCCACAATGCCATTGAAGTCTGTTCCTGAATTGTAAGGAAACTGCACAACTGTTACATTGTTGCCAAATCTTGATTTTGCTTGTTCTACCGTATCATCAAAATTTGCTTTGTCATTGTCAAGTTGATTGATTACAAATACAGTAGGTGTTAGAAATTTTTGGATATATTCCCATATAATCTCAGTTCCCACTTCCACACCATTTTGAGCATTCAACACCATCACCCCCAAATCTGCCACACGCAAAGACGAAATTACTTCTCCAATAAAATCGTCGAAACCCGGAGTATCAATAATATTGACTTTGTCCTCCTTCCAATTCAAGTGCAACAAAGTAGCAAACATACTATTGCCCCTTTTCTGCTCAATCTCATGGTAATCAGAAACCGTATTCTGACCTTCTACGGTTCCTCGTCTCGTTGTTTCGCCTGCTTCAAACAACATGGCTTCTGCTAAAGTCGTTTTACCAGAGCCTTGATGTCCAAGCAAGACAACATTCTTGATTTTGTTTGTGTCAAATGCCTTCATAATGTGTAAGTTAAGGTTTTTTAAAAAAGTGAGATATTATTTGTGTTTTCTTTTGGATTTTTCTTGCTAAATGTATGAAAAATTACTAAGAAATTCCCAACAACCATTACAAAAAAAACCTAATTAATGATTTCTAAAAAAAAGTTTACCTTTAAACGTCCTAATTTTGTGGAGGTCTTAACTAAGATTCAAAAACAATTGATGACCTTCAAAGTAATTTTTTTTTCACTTAAAAAAATAGATTAGATATATGAACAACAACCATCATTATCCATTATTTTCTATCAAAATCCTTGGCATTTTCTTATTGGGTATTTTATTGACCTTCAATGCTTGTGAAACGGAAGTATTGAATACCTGCTCTACCAATATCACAAATACAGATGTGTCTGACACCAATTTTGATGCAGGAACAACATTGACAGGTGAAGTCAGTTTTAAAGAAACTATTGGTTTAGACAATTTGCAGTTACAAAGTATGGTACAGTGGTATTTGTCAAATGATCAAAATTTTGGAGGAGATACTCAATTGGTTGCTTTCTTAGACAATAGCCAAACGAATAGAACTGGTGACAATGTACGATTGACATTTGATCAGATTGATATTCCTGTTAATCAGGCAAGTGGGAATTATTTTCTAATTGTTCATTTGAATGGACAACCTTGTGGAGGAGGTGAAGTATCAGATGATGATACAGAAGTTATTGCAGTGACTATCAACTAAATTTTGTGCGTTTAAAATATTTTTTTGGCAACTCAAAAAAATACTTTATATTGAGGCAATAACATAAACCTAATAAGATGAATAAAACGCTTCAATTAGTAGTGATGACTATGCTAATGGGTCTGTTGGTTCAGACACTAGCACATGCTCAAACAAAAGAGAATTACTCCCCCCAAACAAAAAATGAGGTAACAACCAAAACGGCTCAAACTATCTACAAAGTACAGATTGGAGCTTATCGTTATCCTGAGTGGAACAACTTTGAACAGTTCTACAATATTGGCTCTGTCTATAGAGAAGAAACCAAAAGTGGTTTGTGGAGAATCATCATTGGCGATTATGCCACAAAGGAAGAATCCAATAAAACATTGCAACTCATCCAAAATGCGGGGTATAAGGATGCTTATGTGTTTGAAGACAAGGTGGTAGTGCCATTCAAGTCTCGAAAACTATTGAATCCTACTACCTTTAATACTCCTGCCGAGTCGGGAGATTTAACAAACTCTGCCAACAAAAATGCAGATGAAGCGTATATAATACAAGTAGCTGTGTATAGCAACATAGATTTCACCAATTTTTTAGACATCGCCAATGTTGGGAACATTTATCTCGAAAAATCAAATGAATTAACCAAAGTAGCAGTTGGTAAATACCGAACCCAAAATGCCGCAGAACAAGCTCTAAAACGACTCAAAACACTTGGATACACCAAAGCGTTTATTCGTATGGTGAATGTTAACTTTGGAGAATGATGTGTGTAGCCCCTGACGTTCTCCTAATTATTTTATAAAACAAACCCCAATAAAACCAATAATATGAGATACTACACGAGTCAATTAATAAAAATAACATTATCGGTGATATTGTTTATCTTTTGTATGAATAATATACTTGTAGCTCAAATAAGTACTAATTCAACAAACACACCGAAAGTAGAAACCCGCTACCAAATCCAATTAGCTGCCTATAAAAATCCGCAACTGATTCAACTGGACAATTTCAACAATGTAGGTCATGCCATTACTATCGAAAAAAGCAATAACGACATTCATCGAGTACTTATAAAGGATCTTTATGATGAAGCATCTGCAAAAACTGCTTTGGCAATTGTTCAAGCCAAAGGCTACAAAGATGCTTTTTATACAACTTACAAAGCAGAGGAAGTTGTATCATCAATAGAAACTTACAACCCTGAAGTACCTTCTATAAACACTACCATACAACCTATCTCTAACAATGAGTTAGATAAATCTAAGAATGAAGTTTTTTTGGTGGAATTGGGGGCATTCGAATCCGTCAATCTTTTGCACAATACAGCAGCAATCCGCAGTATGGGCGAACTGTTTCGCCAAAAAGTGGATGGTGGAGAAAGAATTTATATAGGAGTATTTGACGATCTTGCATTGGCAGAATTAACCCTCAAAAAAGTGCAAGCGCAAGGTTATAATACAGCAGGCCTGAGAAAAGTAGAACGCTCTAAAATATTGAATACCAATCAACAAAATGCGCCTATTCAGAATGTGTCGGATAACAGTTACACCCAACCTGCTCCTATAGCAGCGGCTAGTGTGGGTACGGTTAACCAAGTTTTTGAAAAAATGAACTTCCATATTTTCAAAGTAGAAGCTTACGATCCAACGATCAGCAACAGTTTTGTGAATACGATGTTAGAAGGCGAAAAACTTTCTCCTGCTATTTTGGCATTTTTTGAAAATAATGCAGACAAAACCTTTCAATATTTCGGCATAGGTAGTTTTGATATCAACCCTACTTATACCGCTTATATGATGCGAACTGGTAAAGGGGCGTTTCACAACGACAACAACATCTATCTGTATGTCTATGACCAAGCCAACAAAAAAATAGTTGGCAAAGAATTAATTAGTAGCGTATTGACTACTACTAATACATACAGCAAAATCCAAACATGGATTACAGATGCCAACAAAGATGGTTTTTTAGACTTGTTGATTTACAATAAATCTGAAACAACTACCCCTGATGGTCAATATGCCAGCAACAACGAATTGGTAGGAAAAGTATGGACAGGTAGTGCTTATACGGTTGCAGATATAAAAGATGCTTCCAAATTGAAGGAAAAATTGGGGGTAAATTAACATTAGATTGCCGATAAAACAATATCCCGATTTAGACTTTTGAAGTTTATTCTGAAAGAGATGGAATATTTGAAAACCAGTATTTTCTCAAAAGAAAACTTCAAAAGTCTTTATGCTTCAACAGAAATGTATTTAATTGGCGCTTTATGCCTTCCATTCCTTTTCAATCCCTTCCAATCGCTCGTAAAATTCGTTACCAAATTTGCGAATCAAAGGTTCTTTCAAAAATTCGTAGAGTTTCACCTTCAATTGTTTGCCATTCTGACAAGCAGGACTGCAAATGTCCCAGCGACTGTAATTCACTGCCGTAAAATCTTCGTGTTGGTTCACCCTAATCGGATACAAATGGCAAGAAATGGGTTTAACCCAATCAATATCTCCTGCTAAGTATGCCTTTTGAATACCACAAATGGCAATTCCCAATTCATTGAAAGTCAAATAGGCACAGGCTCCACCTTCCTTCACCAAGGGTAATTCAAACTGACTATACTCATTCGTCTCGGTATGAATATACCTCCCCTGTTTCTCAATGGCAGCTTTTCCCTCTTCAGTTAAATAGGGTTCTACATCATCGTAAATATCATCAATAATGCCCAGTTCATCGTCCTCTAAAGGCGCACCTCCTTCTCCCAATACACAGCATACTCCTTTGCAGGCATTTAGATTGCATACAAAATGTTCTTCTACAATATCATCACTCAAAATTTTGTCGTCAATCAGTATCATATTCAGAAATGAAAATTAAAATGAAAGTGAAAATAAAAAATCTTAATTTGAAAATGAGCTGCAAAGTTATAACTTGCATTGGGTTATTTCTCATTCAAAATTCTTAAAACTCAAAATTCATCATTTTTGGTATGGCATTAACTTCTATCATTCGATTCGGTGTGGGAATTACATGGAAAGTGGTGAGTCGCATCATTTTTTTTACTTTCCTTGGTGTGGTCATCAATTGGGTCTTGTTTTTTATGTTGCCTGATATGTGTGATTTGCAGCAAAGTCAGCAAGGAGGAATGATTGCATATTTTCAAGAATTAATAAGCCATTGTTTTTTGGCTTTTGCCATTGGCGTTTCGTTTTTGGTTCTTTTTCCGATAGCATACATTTTTTTGAGCTACAAACAAAGCCTTCAAAGTGCGATTTATTATGTCTATGTCAAAAACAAAGAAACTTTTTATAAGTACATATCAGACAGGATGTTGTCATTTGTAGAGAAAAAAAAGACAGGCGATAAAAGTGTAGTACAATTGGCGGGCAATTTTTTGGAAAAACTTGATAATGTGCCTTTTGTGATGCGTTGGATTATCGGTTTTTTGAAGGACAAAATACCCTTTGTTGAAGTGTTGGAGAAAATGAATGTAGATGTGGAGATTACACCCGAAAACTCAGAAGCAGTGGCCATGCGCCTTGCTCATGATGCCGACCAATACATTGAAGACGAACTATTGAAGCCTGACTTGACGCTTGTTTGGTTGTTGATAGGCATTAATATTGGCGTGTTTGCTTTAGTGAAATGGATTGCTTAAATAATTACAGTACTAAAATTTTCACTTTCAATTTTGACAAATTCTTTAGACCAAATCCATCTCAACTTTTCTCCCGAGAGCCTTTTCCTCCTAAATATTTGCTTGGGATTCATCATGTTTGGAGTCGCTTTGACATTGAAGGTGGAGCATTTCAGGACTTTGTTCCAACAACCCAAAGCATTGATTACAGGCTTGGTTTCCCAATTACTCCTCCTCCCTTTATTGACCTTTCTGCTCATTTTACTTTTGAAGCCACAACCGAGCATTGCACTCGGAATGATTATGGTAGCTGCTTGCCCTGGCGGAAACATCTCCAATTTCATCGCCTTGCTCGCCAAAGGAAATGTGGCGTTATCGGTTGGTATGACGGCATTTGTAACCATTTTAGCCACTTTTCTCACACCCTTCAATTTTGCTTTTTGGAGCAGTAAAGTTCCAGAAACAGCGGAATTATTGACAGTCATTCACCTCAGTTTTGGTGAAATGCTGCAAACCGTTTTGATGCTTTTGGGAGTACCTTTGATAATCGGAATGTGTTTTGCCCATTATTTTCCTCAATGGACTGCAAAAATCAGTCGCCCAATTCGCCTACTATCCATCGTCTTTTTTGCAGCTTTTGTAGTTATTGCCTTTGCCAGCAATCTTGAATTTTTCTTGGGGTACATCCACCTCATTGCAGGAATCGTGTTGGTTCACAATGGTCTTGCACTTGTAAGTGGATATACTTTGGCGAAAAGTGTGAAGCTATCGCATCAAGATGCCAAAACCATTTCTATCGAAACGGGCATTCAAAATTCGGGTTTGGGTTTGGTGCTGATTTTCAATTTTTTTGGCGGTTTAGGCGGCATGGCAATCGTTGCGGCATGGTGGGGCATTTGGCACATGGTAGCAGGATTGAGTTTGGCTTGGTGGTGGGGGAGAAAAGACTAATCTATAAATATAACTCCGCTAATAACTTACTCAAATTACTCAAATAAATCTCGTAATCCTTGAAGCCCATTTTTTCGACCTCCTCGTTGTACTTCGTATGTAAAGCCGCATCCGCTTTGCCAGAAGGAATACACAAATAGATTTTTTCTTGCTTGCGGGTATAATCTCCCAAAGTTGAAAACAGGCGATCAACATCCATTTTTATCAGAATAGCGATGGGTGCATTTTCTCCTTTTCGATTGATATCGTAAGCTGTAAAAACATAGTTGGCATCTTCGCTGTGAAAACTGGATTTGATGTCTTTATTATAGACTTCCTTTTTCTCCAAATTATTTTCCATTGCAGCAGCATCGTTTTTTGCGTAAGTTTCTGTTAAATAGTTGTACTCCGCTGAAGTGATGGGTGCTACTGCTTCTTTAGTCGCTCCGCCTTCTTGCTGGCAAGCATAAAATCCTGACGTAATCAAACAAATAAATAGGAATAGGCCAATTTTTCTCATGAGATGTGGTATTTTGAATGTAAACATTTACTTTTTGCTCAAAGTTAACGCAAATAAATTAAGGTTCATCGAAGATTTTAGTGGAATGAGACTTTTGTAGTTTATTCTTAAAGATATGGAATGTTGGAAAATCAGTATGCTGTCAAAAGGAAGCTACAAAAGTCGTACATTGGCCCAAGAGGAAAAAGTACAAAAGTTGTAATAAAAAATAATATATTGATTAAAATTAAGAACGAGGGTAAACTGATTCAAAAGTAGTCCTTAGAGACCGTATTAGACGTTAGCCCCTCGTTCTTTATATCCCATAAAAATCGGACAGTTCAGTAGGCATAAAGCCTGAGTCACGACGCAGATTTCATAGGATATATTTCATCATTATTAGTTTAACATTCAATTTATTACTTTATGAATTCTCTAATTATCGGTATAGATGTAAGTAACAAGACTTTAGACATTGCTTATCAAGAAGATAACCACTGGGTTGATTATCAAATCGAAAATACAATGAAATCCATAGAGGTATTCTTACAAGGTTTTGATGAACAACATATTACTTTTGTTTTAGAACCTACTGGCACTTACAGTGATAAGTTGCTTCATTCTTTAGACAAATCCAACTGCTCTATTAAATTGATTAATCCACAAAAAAGCAGTGCTTTTATGAAAGTCTTAGGCATTACTGCAAAAGATGATAAGCAAGCAGCAAGAGCTTTAGCAATAGCTGGAAAGACACTTGATTTGCCTGATTTTCAAATGCCTAATGAGGATATTCAAAAGAGAAAAAAATGCAAATGGCTCTTAATGCCTTTGAAAAGCAGGAACGACAGACTAAAAATCAAATTCATAGCCTTATGCAGTGTCTTTACACACCAGATGTTGTCTTAGAAGCTTTTCAAGACGTATTGAATACGATACAAGACAATATTCGAAAAATCAAACAAGAATTGGATGCCTTGACTGACATTGGTTTCGATAAATTCAAAGAACTTGCCTGTTCTGTTAAGGGTATTGGCGAAAAATCAGCCCAATTACTATACACATATACTAATGGCTTTGAATTATTTACAAATTCTAAACAATTGGTTAAGTTTGTAAGCACCGTGCCTTTGACTCATCAATCGGGTTCTTCTGTGTATCGAAAAGGACGCATTTCAAAAGCTGGTCCAGCTCAAATTAGGACAGTTCTTTTCAATGCTACAAGAGCAGCTATACGATTCAATAAAGAATGTAAAGAACTTTTCAATAGACTCCGATCAAAAGGAAAGCCATACAAGGTAGCTAAAGTTGCTGTTATCAACAAGCTGCTTAGGCAAACTTTTGCCGTCGTTAAATCAGGTGTCAAATTTCAAGATGATTATCACAATAAATTCAAAGAACATATTGAATAAAATAACCAATTTAAAAAATAATCCGATTTTTGCTTGCTTTTTAATACAGTTCGTCTTTATCTGCTACACTAAAATATTCATGAGTCCAAACTAATAAGTTGCCAAACGTGAAGCATATATATTGGATAATTTTTCTGTTACTTTTTTTCACCAACTGCAATCAAAGCAACAACAAAACGGTGGTGAACCAACCTATATTGCAGCCTTCTTTGTGGGAAATTATAGACACTTCCTGTACGATTGGAATTGTGGCATTGGAGATGGAGAAGGCGGCAAATCTGAACGTTGAAGCAAATGAATATCTTTTTATAGACGATTTTATCAATCTATTGCAGCCGCTTATTTCTTCAAAAACAGCTTATTCTGAAAAAGAAGCACTTCAAATTTTGCAAACCATTGATTACGCCATTCGCCGCAATCGTCAGCAACAAATGGAATATGAAAGTGCATTTAGCACCTGCATTCGATACCGTATTTTTGACTGCGATATTAATAGACTTGTACGGATTTGATTATGATAGAGTTATGTGAAAAGTGATTTGTTGTGTGCAATTATTTTCCTCTTGAAAAACATTTGTTATAATCAAAATATAGGACTCTTTTTCAAAACATTTGTTTATGAGTGTTTTAAGCATAAAATAATAAATCATTAAATATTTTCAATAATTTATTATTCACTGATTATCGAGCCGAACAAGTCTAATAGCCTGCTTTACCTCACTATTGCCGAACAACTTCAATTACCGATTTATGGCTTGACGCTGCCTACTCACATGCTGGTCGTTTGGAAAGACGAAAACACGGAAATCTATTGGGAAACAACTGAAGGGCAGGTTCGGTCAAAGGCATTTTATGTAGAAAAATATGCCATTGCAGCCGAACAAGTAGGCGAGAATATGATTTTGAACCCATTGAAGAAGAAAGACCTATTGGCAGTCATTTGCTTCAATATCGGAAAAGCATACAGCGATAAAAATATTTTTGAAGAAGCCATCCGATATACCCGTCAAGCCATTGAACTACGCAAGGATTGGAGTAATCCCTACTCGACTATGGCGACTGTTTACCGAAACATGGAACTTCCCGAAAACGCACTTTATTACAGTAATCAAGCACTTCAACGGTTTGATAAAGATATAGAAAGCTACAAAACAATGACTTGGGCTTATACCTTTTTGGGCTGCAATACAGAAGCGGAGGAGGCTTTTGGGAGGTATTTAGAATTGCAGTAAGTCTGGATGAAAAAAAAATACTTTTTTTGAATTTTTTTCCCTTTTTTTAAAAACAATGTTGCAACATTAAATGTTAAGACATTAAATAAGTAAACCAAACACTATGGATCGCAAAAACTTTCTCAAAAAATCATTATTGGGCTTGGCTGCTACTACAGGTGTAACGGCTTTGGCTTCACAAACATCAACCTACAACCGCTTAATGGAGCAAGTAGGATTTAATCATTTACCAAACACGGAGGAAAAAACAATGAAAACGGTATTGCACAAGGCACAAACAAGAGGACACGCCAATCATGGATGGCTTGACAGTCACCACAGTTTTAGCTTTGCGAACTACTACAATCCGCAGCGCATGAACTTTGGCGTTTTGCGGGTTTTGAACGATGACTCAGTTTCGGCAGGTCGGGGGTTCAGCACACATCCACACGACAACATGGAAATCATTTCGATTCCGTTGGAAGGGGATTTGGAACACAAAGACAGCATGGGCAATGTGGCGGTTATCAAACAAGGCGATGTTCAGGTGATGAGTGCTGGAACAGGGATTTTTCACAGTGAGTACAACAAAAACAAGGACAAAGATGTGAAATTCTTGCAAATCTGGGTATTTCCTAACAAGAAGGATGTAACGCCTCGTTATGACCAAATTACCCTGAATGAAACGGACAGTCACAACCAACTGCAACAGATTCTTTCGCCAAACGCAGACGATGATGGCGTTTGGGTGCATCAAAATGCTTGGTTTCACCTCGGCAAATTGGAGAAAGGAACAAATGTTTCATATCAAGTGAACGCTCCTACAACGAATGGTGTGTATGCTTTTGTATTGGATGGAACGGTGAAGATTGAAGGGCAAGAACTCGGCAAACGGGATGGTTTTGGCTTGTGGGAAGTCGAAAATATTGACATTGAAGCAAGCGAAGATGCACGGGTTTTGTTGATGGAGGTGCCGATGGCGATTTCTTAAGAAATAACTAACGGTTATTTGCTTAACGGCAAAACTCGGCAGTCGAAAAAGGCAACAGGTAATGCCTGAAGCATTACCTGTTTACTACTGTCAAAAGCTTATATGGCTACAACTGTGGAACAAAACTGTTTTTGGGTGCGGAAGTTTCTTCTGGCGCAGATGTGGATTCTTTGGAAGAAGTTTATGGTGTATTCAAACAAGAGGCAGAGGATGTGTAAGTTGACTATCAACCTAATACAGTAAATATAGATGGGTGGATGGCCACACAGAACGCATGGCAAAAACTCTATTCAAATATTCAAGTCATTGAATGTTTCTTACACGCCTTTCTAAAAATTAGAGATAGAGCTATAAAAAAGGTACAAGACTATTACAATACAGCAGCAGATAAGGTGTGGGAGGCTTATCGAACTACTTCAAAAAAGCATCTAAGAATGTACCTTCCTACCATATGAAAGACAATATTCTTAAACTCTGTAAAAAGAAAAACAAGTGGTTAGCGGATTTTGACTTTCATAAATCACACCAAACCTTCAACATGATAATCCATGCAGGCAATGAATAGATATGCCAACAACTCCCAAATGTTTCATGGAGATGTACTTCAATAGTTTGTAGTTTTTTTCTAATAAATTGATAATCAGGCAATAGAATATAGTTTGTAACTATTTGATAATCAGATATCTGCGCATCCCTGTCTCTGTGTTTAATAAAAACTACCCGAACTATTGTTTTTTTTATTTTTAAAAAATCAAAAAATCATTGCATGACACCGTTGTTGGTTGTTAAAGGAAAGATAAGACCTTCAATTCTTGATTTGCAGAATCAAAACAATTGATTTATCTTAATCCTTCAATCTTTTCTCAAACCATCACATCTTAAATCATTGCCATGAAAAACATATTGATAATAGTTCTTGTTGCAGTCGTTGCCGTTGGAGGATATTTCGCTTACCAACAGTTTGTTGTCGACAATTCTATTTCCATTTTGGAAAGCGTACAGCACGAATTGGCAGCTACCGAAGAGTTTGTATTCTCTCGTGACAAGCTCAGTTTTACCAAAACCGAACACCGTGAAAAACTTTTAGCACATGTTGATTACCTCTACACATGGGATGCAAGTGTTCCTTTTGGTTTTGCCTCCAAAGACATGCAGTTGAGTTACGACAAAAACGAAAAACGATTATCTGTTTTGGTCAACGACCTACAATTGTATCCCCTATCTATCAGTAATAAACAAAGTAAAATCACTAGCATATTTGCATGGATGGACAAGAGCCTTCCCGCAAAAGAATTTTGGGAGAAAGTAGAATCCTATACCAAAAAGGAGGTAAGCAATCAGTTTACAAAAGATGCAAGTTTACGGAAAGACATGGCAAACATCACCAAAAATTCAGTAATTGTTTCCATCCGTTCTATTTTAGACAAGTTGGGTATGAGTAATATTCAAGTAGCTGTTGAAATCAAAAATCTCAAATTGTACAATGGAAAAAGAGTAGGCGTTCAATGAGGAAGTGATATATTGTAGTATTTTGGCGTTTTTTTCTAAAGCAAAGACAATGATTACTCACAAAATACTTCCAATCCTTTTCTTTCTTCTATTTCTTCAATTTACATCTGCTCAAACCATCACACTACAAAACATTCAAAATGAACAGCCCATACAAAATGTGGCGGTTTTAATTGAAGGTGAGGAAACACAAACGACAGATGTAAAGGGTAACTTTACTCTAAATTGCAGCAAAGACAAATTACACCTCCGCATTTCACACGTTTCTTACGAAACACTGCAATTGTCAATCGCTTGCAACGATTTGCCCAAAATCATTTACCTCACCCCCAACGATGTTCTCCTCAATCAAGTCACCATTCAAGCTTTTGAAGGTAAAAAACACTTATTGAAAACCGCAGGTGCCATCGCTACTATTTCCCCGAAGACTTTGCAGCAAAGCGACCAAACTTCCCTCGTTCAAGCTTTCAATACGCTTTCGGGAGTACGTATGGAAGAACGTGCAAACGGCAGTTACCGGCTTTCGATTCGAGGAAGTTCATTGAGTTCACCCTTCAATGTTCGCAATGTCAAAATGTATTGGAACAACGTCCCCATAACCAAATCGGATGGAGAAACACTGATCAACCTGATTGATCCCGAAATGGTAAATCGTGTAGAAATCATAAAAGGGCCTGCAAGTAGTTTGTATGGGGCGGGCAATGGTGGAGCAGTGTTGTTACAGACTTTGCCACTTTTCTATCAGCAGGATAATTTAGAAATAAACAGCACCTTTGGGAGTTATGGACTGTGGAAATTCTCGGCAGGAGCTACCAAAAGTTGGGGCAAAAATGGGGTGCAATTTCGATACAATCACCAAGAATCTGATGGTTATCGTGACCACAATGCATTGAACAGAAATATGTTTAACTTCAATGGCTTTTTTGATTTGGAAAAAGCAGGAACAGTTCGAGTAGCAACTTTTTTCACACTTTTGGATTACCAAATTCCTGGTGGACTCAATGCCGACCAAAGAGACGAAAATCCTCGTCAAGCTCGCTCAGGAAGTGCCACCCAAAATGCCTCTATTGAAAATCAAATGTCTTTGACAGGCATTGATTATGCGTTGCCAATCAGCGAAAATTGGGAAATGAAAGCTGCTATGTCCATTACGACCATCAACTTCATCAACCCCTTCAATACCAATTACAAAACTGAGAATCAAACGGGTTTTGGAATTCGCCCACAGTTGATTTACACAACTTCAATAGCAGAACACTCCGACCGAAAACTGCAATGGGTATCGGGTATGGAATCGCAGTTTACAAGCGTAGATGCCAAAGTATTTGGAAATGTTGAAGCAGAAAAAGACACACTTCAATTTGCGGATTATATCGAACCTCGTTATGCAACTGTTTTTACACAAGCAAGCATGGATTTTCCACAAAACTGGACAGCAACCCTCGGAATCAGTTACAACAATGTCCGTTATGACATGGAAAGGATTGACCATTTAGGCGATTTCAGCGAGAATGACATACAATTTGAAGGTGCACTCACCCCAAGATTGGCAATAGTCAAAACATGGAAAGAAAAATATGCAGTGCATGGCGGCGTAAGTTGGGGTTTTTCGCCACCAAGTTTGAGTGAAGTTCGTACAAGTGAAGGTAGCATCAACAATGATTTGCAGGCAGAAAAAGGGGTGAATTATGAATTGGGTTTTCGGGCGGATTGGAAACGTTTGCAGGTAGATGTCAGTTTGTTTTCGCTACAATTGCGGGATGCTTTCGTGACCAAAACTGCCGACAATGGAACGGTTTTGTTTGAAAATGCAGGCAGCACTTCCAACCGAGGTATAGAAGCAATGATGGCTTACTCCTTATTGCACAACCAAAACACTACCGGTTTTTTATCCGCATTAAACGCAAGATTGGCTTATACTTACCATCCTTTTCGCTTCAAAAAATATGTAAAAGAAGGCAGCGATTTTTCGGGAAATGACTATACGGGTGTTGCGCCACATACTTTGAATCTTGGGCTGGATTTGGATATGGCAACAGGTACCTTCGCCCACTTCAATTACAATTTTACGGATGCAATTCCATTAAACGATGCGAATACAGTGTTTTCCAACTCCTACAATTTGGTGAATGTGAAAATGGGGTATCGAAAAACATTTGACAACTTTGGATTGGAACTTTTTGGGGGAGTGAACAATTTATTGGGTGAGGCATATAGTTTGGGAAATGACTTGAATGCTTTTGGCGGAAGGTATTATCAACCTGCCGCAGAGCGGAATTTTTATGGAGGGGTGCGGTTAAGATGGCATTGAGGAAAGACTATTTTTGTATTTCAACATTGGTAAAGTGCTACAAAAAACGTATTTTGTAAGTGAAATTTGTAAATAAAATAGAATCATGCGAATCAAACGGGTAATAATTGAAGGTTTTAGAGTGTTTGAAAAAGCGGATATTCAATTTTCCGAAAACCAAACAACTGCTTTCATTGGAAACAATGGGAGTGGAAAGACTTCAATATTGGAGGCTTTAAGGTTTGGCTTATATAACGTGCTTTTTAGTATCAACAAAAATACCTCGCCAGTAATTTTAGCTTCAAAAGATGTGAATAATAATTGCTCATATCTTAATAACAGGATAGAATTCTTATTCAATCCAATTATAGTTAACAACTCTCGTGATTTTATTGTCAATTATGGATTATCTTCAAAGGCAACTGAAAGCATCGGCACTCCTCTTCGTATTACTCCTTTAAAAAACTTTGGCGAAAAAGCCCTCTCCGACCCATCTACCAACATCCCTACCATCATCTACTACCCCACCGACCGAATTGTAGATGAAATAGATGTAGAACCCGATGAACTCAATACCCATCCTTTTGCGGCTTATGACAATGCCTTAGATGCTTCCATCAACTTCAATAGCTTTTTTAAGTGGTTTCGCAATATGGAAGATTTGGAGAATGAAATGCGGTTGAATGAAGATGCAAATCATAGAAATAAAGGTTTGACTACCATCAGAACTGCTATCGAATCTTTCTTGCCGAACTTTAGCCACCTTCGAGTCAAACGAAAAGGACAACCTGCAATGGTGGTTAAAAAAGGAAAAGAGGAATTGGAAATCAATCAACTGTCGCATGGAGAGAAAGTATTGTTGGCAATGGTGGGAGATATTGCTCAGCGTTTGTCTATTGCCAATCCAAGTTTGGCGAATCCATTGGAGGGCGAAGGCGTGGTGATGATTGACGAAATTGAATTGCATTTACATCCGACTTGGCAACGAATGGTAATTGACAATTTGGAGGTGACTTTTCCGAATTTGCAGTTCATTGTAACGACACATTCACCACAAGTAATCGGCAATTTGCGGAAAGGTAGCGTTTTCTCAGTCGAAAATGGGAAGATTTATCCTCTCCCTTATTCTTATGGACGAGACAGCAATTGGATTTTGAAGGTGATGATGGATGCCGAGGAACGAGATGAAGAAGTAACAGAAGAATTGGAGCAGTATTTCAGTCTTATTGAAGAAGGGAAGTTACAGGAAGCAGGCGAGTTGAGGGCAAAATTGGAGGAAGAAATTGGGAGTGATTACCCTCCTTTTGTAAAAGCAGATATTTTGACAAGACGCAAGCAAAAACTGATGCAATGAAAAGAATCCTCAAAGGTGTAGAACCCGATTTCTTTACCGAATGGAAAAATGCCACAATTCCCACTTGGTCTGAAAATCCGAAAGATTGGGATTGGGGAGAATTGAAGAATCCAGAAAAAGACAGACTGCGAGAAATACTTTTTGAAGAACAAGGTTTTATCTGTTGCTACTGCAATCGTGGATTACAAGGTATTCTCACCAAAATGGAGCATTTTTTTCCCAAGCAAGCAGACAAATATCCAAGTAAAATGTTCGATTATGACAATCTGCTGATTGCTTGTCATGGAGGTGAAAAAGACCTTCGACCACGCTTTCTGTATTGTGATGCTACAAAAGGCGACAAAGAACCACCTCTTATTTCACCACTTCAAACGGATTGTGAAAGCTATTTTCATTTTACGACCACAGGCAATATCAAAGCAAAAAATAATGACGCTAATAGTGTTTCAACGATTGCTTTATTGAATCTCAACAATCAAAAACTCATTGAGCTAAGACGAACTGCCATAGATACCTACATTGAAATCTGTATGGAAGATACTCAAACAGATGAAGAATTTGAGCAAAACATGAGAGGTGTTGTAGAAGATTTGAAGCAAAGACAAGACGGAAAATTTGCGCCATTTTGTACGGCGGTTATTGGCGCATTTCAATACTATTTGAATCCATAAATAAAAATGATTGAAAGAAGTATGAGCATCTCAAATGCCTACAACAACTGGGCAAATATCTATGACTCCAACCAAAACAAAACCCGTGATTTGGACAAAAAAGCGACCCGTGAAACGCTACAAAAATTTGATTTTAATTCAGTTGTAGAATTGGGTTGCGGAACGGGGAAAAATACAGAATGGTTGGTAGAAAAAGCTAAATCGGTCATTGCACTCGATTTTTCGGAAGGAATGTTGGCAAAAGCAAAGGAAAAAATTGGCTCTGAAAAAGTAATGTTTCGGCAAGCAGATGTGACGAAAAATTGGAACATTGCAGAAGGTTTTGCAGATTTGATTTGCTGCAATTTGACTTTGGAGCATATTGCAGACTTGGAGGGCGTTTTTCGGCAGACTTATCAGACACTGAAGGAAGGAGGAAGGTTTTTTGTTTGTGAATTACATCCTTTCAAGCAATATATTGGCAGCAAAGCCCGCTACGAAACCGAAAAAGGAGTGGAAGAATTGGAAGTTTATACGCATCATATTACGGAGTTTACCAATACCGCTGCAGAGTGTGGCTTCAAGTTGTTGGAATTGAAGGAATGGTTTGATGAGGATAATGGGGAATTTCCAAGGCTCATCTCTTTTGTTTTTGAAAAATAAATCCTCTATATGAGTTTGTTCATCTACCGTTTGATGTTTGACTTTGGGCTGTTGGTGCTTATTTGGATAGTACAATTGGTGATTTATCCAAGCTTTAGACACTACTCCAAAAAGAATTTGATAGGATGGCACATACGATACACGACTCAATTCACTTATATCGTCTTACCTTTGATGTTGGGTCAGTTAATTATTTCTATTTTTCAGTTCAAAGTTATTGATTCACAACCTATGGCACAATATGTGGAATTGAGCTTACTTTTGATTATTTCCTTATGGATTTCTACATTTCTTCAGTTTGTTCCTATCCACAATAAAATTGCAAATGGAAATTTCGACGATGAATTACTCCTACGACTGATAAAAAAGAACTGGATAAGAACCATTTTATGGACGTTCTTGTTTTGTTTCTCCTTGATATATGGGGTGTATCATTTTCCACACTAAACAATCCGTAAACCCTTTACCCAAAAAATATGGCAACCGAACAACACATTGAAGTAAAACGAACGGCTCGTTTTTATACACATGGTAAACTCACCGAAAATACCCAACATATTATTTTTGCGATTCACGGCTATGGTGAATTGGCAGGGAAGTTTATACGACCTTTTGAAGAATTGGATGCCGACCGATTTTTTGTGGTTGCTCCCGAAGGATTGAATCGTTTTTATTGGCACAGTTCCTCTCGCCCTCCTGTAGCGACTTGGATGACCTCAACAGATAGAGAAAACGAAATCAAGGATTATGTGAACTACCTCAATCAGTTGTTTCATCAGATTATGGATAAAGTACCTTCCTCTACAAATATTAAAATTCACATTCTCGGTTTTTCCCAGGGAGTGGCAACAGTGACAAGATGGTTGACAAATGGTGGGATAAATGCAGATTCTTTGATTTTATGGGCGGGTAAAATGGCGCATGATTTGGATTGGAAAACAGCACAGCCTATTTTTGAAGCAGTGAATTTGTATTTGGTGTATGGGCTTCAAGACAAATATTTGGACTATCTGGATATTGATAATTATCTGAAAGAACTGAAAGACAAAGGGTTGAGGTATGAAATTCTTACGTTTGAGGGAAACCATATCGTTCATTGGGAAACATTGAAGGATTTGGCGGGAAAATTCTAATTACACCTTTTGGGGTATAATTTTATTAGAAATCTTCGCTTTATACCATAAAGGGTATAAAATGAAGATTTTTTTGTATTTTACATCCTAAAGGGTATAATTTTATGAAGAAAAATCGAAAGAACCCCATTGCTGATTTTGTTCGTGAACGACGCAAATACCTCAAAATGACACAAGTAGATTTATCTAACCGTGCAGGAGTCGGTTTGCGTTTTGTGCGAGAATTGGAACAAGGAAAACCTACGCTTAGAGTGGATAAGGTGAATGAGGTTTTGAAGTTGTTTGGGCGAGAATTGGGGCCTGTAATTTTAAAATTTGAATTTGATGATGAAGACGATTTATAGAAGAGGGCAAGTATATGTTCACCAACGATTTGCAGGAATTTTGGAGGAATACGAAGATGGCTATCGTTTTACTTATGATTCTGATTATCTTCAATCTGAAAACCCAGTTGCAGTCAGTTTAACCCTACAGCTTCAAAAGCAACCCTATGAAAGTTCTACGATGGTTCCATTTTTTGATGGTTTAATTCCAGAAGGTTGGCTTTTGGACATTGCAGTGAATACGTGGAAGATAGATAGACGAGACCGAATGGGTTTATTGTTAAGTGTTTGTAAGGATTGTATCGGTGCAGTAAGTATTGAACCTTTGAACGAAATAATTTAGATTATGGAGAATCGCTGTTTGTATTGTTATCAAACATTAGAGCAAAAAGAAGTGGACTATCACTACAAATGCAGTGAGCAAATATTTGGTAATGCACAAGCTCCAATTTTGGATTTTGGTTCGGAAACCATCAAAGAGTTGGCAAAATCGCACATCAATAGAAGAGCCACTATAACAGGCGTTCAACCAAAATTATCGCTTGAAATTGAACAGTATATACAAGGGAGTGGGCAAAACCGATTTACCGTTGTTGGACTTTGGGGCAATTACATTCTCAAGCCACCTGTGAAACAATATCCTTTTTTGCCCGAAATAGAAGATTTGACTATGCACTTGGCTAAAATTGCAGGGATTCAAACTGCTGAACATGCGTTAATTCGTTTAAAATCAGGTGAACTGGCGTACATTACCAAACGTTTTGATAGATCGAGCGGGCATAAATTGGCGATGGAAGATATGTGTCAATTGACCGAAACACTTACTGAAAACAAGTACAAACGCTCAATGGAAAAGGTGGGAAAAGAGATTTTGAAACATTGTACCAATCCTATTTTTGATGCTATCCGCTTTTTTGAGCTGACTGTTTTCTGTTATTTGACAGGAAATGCAGATATGCACCTCAAAAATTTTTCCCTATTAACCAATGACAAACAAGAAATCATATTTTCTCCAGCCTATGATTTAGTGGCTACAAAGTTGGTGACTCCAGAAGATACAGAAGAAATGGCTATTCCTTTGAATGCTAAAAAAAGTAAATTGAAGCGAAAAGATTTTTTGATTTTTGGAGAACGCATGAGGTTAAACCCAAAAACGATAGGAAATAGTTTGAATCACATTTTTGAAAAAGTGCCTGATATATTGAAGTTTATACAATTTGGATTTTTACCTGATAAAATAAAGTCGTCTTATCGGGATTTAATTGAAGAAAGGTTTCAAAAAATTTCTTGAAACAACAAAACCCCTTGATGAGTCAATCATCAAGGGGTTTTCGTTGTTTTCTTTATATCACTTTATGTGTTATCTAAACTTTTGAAGGTTTATTATATTCGATAACTGATTTTTTAAACACTCAGTAAAAGCCAAAAGTTTTGAAACAAAGCCATCAATAGACCATAATTTTCTCTAAATGTCGGCTACCGTCAATTTTTACCTCCAAATAATACAAACCAGCTGCTTTGTTGGTTAAATCAAATGTTTGGTTGAAAATACCTGACTGGTTGTTGCTAACAGATTGCTCCAACAACTGGCCAATTGTATTGTAGAGTTGAATCTGGATATTTTTTGTTTCGGTTAGTTCAAATTGAAGTTGAAAAACGCCTTTATTCGGATTCGGGAAAAGAGAAATGTCTTCAATACCTATCCAATCTTCAATGCTTGTATTGACACAACCTGATACTTCAATGGTAATTTCCGTGGTAGTTGTACAGCCTGTGTTATTACTTGCAGAAAGCGTATAAGTAGTAGTATTAGCAGGACTTGCAAGGGTAACATTGTTATTTGGATTACTCAGGCCTTCAGTTGGTGACCAAGTAAAAGTTGCCCCACTATTTTCCGTAGCGATTAGTTGTACTTGCTGGCCTTCGCATATTGAAGTAATCGGTGCAATGATGTTGGGTTGTGGTGCATTTAATACGTGGACAACAACGGTTTCGGTGGTGACGCAACCTGTTTCCGTTTCAATCGTGACTTCGTAAGTAGTTGTTTCTGTTGGGAAAACAGAAACGGTATGCGCTTGTTTGTTAAGCAACTCTTCAACATTCAGCACTTCAAAAGAAACTCCTCCAATGACATTTAATTCCACTTCTTCATTCGGGCAAACATAGTCTTTACTTGCCGATATACTCACTTCTGGATTTGTTTCGTTCACCACCGCAATCGCTTCATAGGTACACTCCAAAGCATCGGTAATCAACACTTGGTATTCTCCTGGAGGCAAGTCTGTCGCCAAAGATTCTCTATTATTGTTGGGGTCATTCCATAAAAATTGATAGGGAGCGAGTCCTCCACTAATTGTCACTTTTGCTCTCCCGTTGTTTTCACCTTCACAGCTATCAAAAGTTTCCACTGAAACCTCTGCATCTTCTGGCCCTTCTACTTCAATGGTTTCGGTGTATTCACAACCTATAAAGTTTGTTACCTTCAGTTCGTAAGTTCCACGCTCTACATCGGTAAGGACAGCAGTTGTTTCGCCATTAGACCATTCAAAAGATAGCGGCCCTGCATTTTGAGTAGGAACAACTTCAATTTTTCCACCGCCATTGCTTTTACAAGAAGTCGCATTGTGTACCACAATATTTTCAATAAATGGCATAGGTTCTTTCACTTCTACTTCGGTACTCAATACGCAGCCGTTGGGATGTGTCACCGTTACAGTATAAACACCTGCAGATAAGTCAAAGGCAGTGTGAAATTCTTGTCCATCGCTCCACTTATAAGTGCATCCGCTATACAAACAGTTGCAGCCTGTACTTGCTACGGTAGCGTTTCCCGTATTTTCGCCCACACAACTGGCATTTTTTGCAGCAATGGACAGTACATATCCTGCTGTTTCACAAGAATCTTCTTCTTGAGCCAATGCGACTGTGGTGAATGTCATTCCCAACAAAAGAAAGAGTATCCAGTTTTTCCAAAGTTTTGTTTCGGGCTTGAAACTTGTCATTAAATTTTTCATAGTTCAGAAATCTAATAAATAGACATGACCAAATAAGAATGAAAAGATAAATGAATTATCAATTTACAAAGTACGGGCTAGTATTTTGTTTTTGGGCTTCGATCATTCTTGCCTATATCTTTTATTTATCCCAAAAAACATTCCAACTTTATTAAAACGATAAAAAAAGCAAAAAAAAAGCTTGAATGAGTATGAATCATTCAAGCTAATAATCAGTAGTTTATATCAATCGAGGTAAGGTTGATTACTCTTTGGAATCTTCCTGTTTTTTCTTTTTTAGATAGTCTAGTATTTTGATTTGAAATTCCTTGTAAGCAGTCAAGATTTCGTTGACTTTATCTGGCGAAAAGGCGTTCTTCAACTCACTGATAAAAGTTTGTTTTGCTTTCAAACGGGCTACTTCTTGATCAGACACATCAGGCATAGATTTTACCTCATCCAGTTTGTCTTGATAATCTCTAAAGATGCTTGAAAACTTATCTGCCTCTTCTCCGCTCAAAGTAGCTTTGTTGACCACATAAGCTGCCCACATAGCTTTTATATCTTCTTGTTTGTTGTTAGTGCTATGGGCTTGTAGTGGCGATAAGGTGGTGAAAGTCATGGTACAGAGTAGTACCAACATACTTATTCGGGCAATTTGAAGGGATATATTTTTCATAAGAATTACTTATATATTTTTATGTCAATTTTAGTAATTAGAGGCTAAGGTTTTTTAATTCTTCTTCACTGATTTCTTTATCCAAACCTTCAAGATCCATATCAGACATATCAAGATCAAGTGTTCCGATGTCCATATCTTCTTTGATAAAATCTTCTAAATCAGTATTGTCAATGTCAAAATCTAAGGCATCAAAACTCATAGATGCGACATCTACTCCTTCCAAAACTCGATGATCTGATAAGGTTTCGTTCATGTCTGCATTGTTAGAAGCAAAACTTTCTAAATCGTTTAAAGACAAACCATCCAAAAAAGCATTTATTTCTTTCATACAAATATTTGGATCTACCAAACAAGCCTTTTCAATATCACTATCCGCCTTAGAATCAACTCCGAAAAAATTAATCCCAATAAACAAGAGAACCATTGCCGCTGCTGCAATGCTGGTATATCGGGTTAATTGTCGAATCACAGGTTGAAGTTGTCTGATACGACCTGCCACTCCTTTTTCTTTGCGAATTTGATGCATCACTTCTTCTTGCAGCTTTTTGAAGTAGGCTTTGGGAAGGGTGAATGGAATCGGATTTTTAGACACAACGCCGTTGAGTACATTCATATCCAAATCATCCTCATTTTCAACTACCTCTGCTATCAATGAATCTGTCATTTCATTGAAAAAACCGGCAGGAAGGGTAAAAGGATTTTCCTTTGCTAGACTGTCCAAGATGGGAGTTACGGCTTCAACACCTTCTTCTACTTCAATACCACTCCAAACTTGTTCTTGAAGCTCATTGAAGAAATTTGAAGGAATAGACATCGTTTGTTTTTCAACAAGGCTATCCAAAAGAGGGGTTTCCACCTCAATTCCTTCCTCTACTTCAATGCTATTCCAAACTTGTTCCTGCAATCCATCGAAGTAATTGGCAGGAGTCAACATATCACTGTCTTTAGAAATACCATCTAAAACAGGTGTTACTACTTCAATCCCTTCTTCTACTTCAATGCCACTCCAAACTTGTTCTTGAAGTTCTTCAAAATAATTACTCGGAAGTTTGAAAGTAGCTTTTTGCTCAATAGCTTGAATGTTTTGTGATTGATCCTCTATGGTTTCATCTGCAATGGCATCCCACACGTTGTCTTGCAATTCTTCAAAATAATTTTGAGGAACGTTAAAAGTTCTTGCGGTAGTGATTTGATATAGATTTGGAGCATCCTCCTCTATTTTCAATCTATCCTGAATATCTTCCAAAATATGGTCTTGAAGGTGCTTGAAATAAGCATCAGGTAAGCGAAAATAATTGAGTTCCAAACTGCTAATTTTTGCAGCCAAGATTGGAGTCAATTCTCTCAACTCTGTTAATAATATGTCTAGTTTTTCTATTTGCATGATTTATTTGTCCTCATATACACCTGTTAGATAACAGTCCATTACAATAGTTTAATCTTCTATTAAGTATTTTTCTATCTTCTTGACTGCATGGTGATAAGAAGCCTTCAATGCACCTACAGAAGTCTCCAATACTTCCGACATGTCATCGTATTTCAATCCATCATAGTAACGCATCAAAAACACTTGTTTTTGTTTAGGGGGTAGGGACTCAATGGCTCCTTGCAGTTTAATCTGTATATCATCACCATCAAAATAAGGGTCTGCCTTCAACTGAGCAGTTAAATCATACTCTTCGGTGGCAAGGGGAGCAGAATCACGCTTTTTACGCTTATTAATAAAGGTGAGCGATTCATTGGTTGCAATTCGATACAACCAAGTGTATAATTTAGAATCCGCTCGAAATTTTTCGAGGTTCTTCCAAATTTTGACAAACATATTTTGACAAACATCATTTGCATCATCGTGATTCACAACCATACGCCTGACATGCCAATACAATTTTTCTTGGTATTTTTCCATCAAGAGTCGAAACCCCGCCTCTCTTGTAGCAAGGTTGTTGAATTTATCTAATATTTCCTTATCGCTAATCGTCTGAGCCATCAAATTGGATTTTTGTTTTTGAAATTTCGCTTAGCCTTTTCTATTCAAGACATTGTGAACAGCTTCTACAATATTGTCTGTGTTGATACCATATTTGGTCAACAAATCTTCGGTCGTGCCACTTTCTCCAAATACATCATTCACCGCCACCATTTCCATAGGTGCGAGATGATGCTCCACCAATACCTGTGCCACGCTTGCGCCCAAGCCACCATTTTTTTGATGCTCTTCAGCCGTTACGATACAGGCAGTTTTAGATACCGATTTAAGAATCGCTTCTGTATCCAACGGTTTAATCGTGTGCATGTTAATTAATTCCACCGAAATACCCTTTTTTTCTAAAATACGAGCTGCTTCTACCGCTTTCCACACCAAATGTCCACATGCTATAATCGTCACATCTGTTCCTTCACTCAATATCTGTGCCTTACCAATTTCAAACTCTTGGTTTTCGGCAGTAAAAACGGGCCATTTCGGGCGACCAAATCGAAGGTAAACAGGGCCGTGATGGGCTGCAATGGCTTTTGTCGCCACTTTGGTTTGCATGTAATCACAAGGAACTACTACTGTCATATTCGGCAACATTTTCATCATGCCGATATCCTCCAAAATTTGATGTGTTGCACCATCTTCGCCCAATGTCAGACCAGCATGGGAAGCACAAATCTTCACATTTTTGTCAGAATATGCAATGGATTGGCGAATTTGATCATACACTCGCCCTGTTGAAAAATTGGCAAATGTGCCTGTAAAAGGAATTTTTCCACCAATCGTCATACCTGCTGCTACACCCATCATGTTTGCCTCTGCCACACCGCAATTGAAGAAACGCTCAGGAAATTCATTTTTGAAGTCCGTCATTTTCAACGAACCTGTCAAATCGGCACACAATGCCACCACTTGGTCGTTTTCCTTCCCCAGTTCTAATAATCCATCCCCAAAACCACTTCGGGTATCTTTATTCCCTACGGAAATATATTTATCTAATTTATTTGCAGTTGTTTGCATATTTTTATTTGATACTTTGTTCTTTTAATGTAATTGTACTTTGAACGAAAGACAAAAGAAGTAAATATTTGGTTATGAGTAAATTACACTTTTAATTCAATTTCACTTAATTCCTTTGTTGTCAATGATTTAAAACCTTTTATCTTATGTCTTTAATCTTTTGTCTAAAGTCTAATAATGTAACAATATTCGTAAAAACTCAATTACCAGTCACCATACTAATAATCTCCAAGTGTTTCCTCCAATTGTGCCAACGCACTCTCTGTTTGCGCTGCATTTGGAGCGATACCATGCCAATGATGCGTTCCTTCCATAAAGTCAACACCTTTGCCCATCACCGTTTTCATCAAAATAACTATCGGTTTACCTTGTCCGACCAATGTTTTTGCCTTTGCCAATATATCCAAAATGGCTTGTATATCGTGTCCATCTACATGCAGCACTTCCCATCCAAAAGTGGCCCATTTACCTGGCAAGTCACCCAAAGACATGACCTCCTCATTAGATCCGTCAATCTGTTGGCCGTTCCAATCTACAGTAGCTATCAAATTGTCAACTTTGTGGTGTGCTGCAAACATTGCCGCTTCCCATATCTGTCCTTCCTGTAATTCTCCATCACCATGCAGCGAAAAAACAAGGTGATTATCACCATTCAGTTTTTTTGCCAAAGCAGCACCAATAGCCACGGACAATCCTTGTCCCAATGAGCCACTCGCTACTCTGATACCTGGCAGTCCTTCCTCTGTAGCAGGGTGTCCTTGAAGACGAGAATTGATTTGACGAAAAGTAGCCATTTCTGATATCGGAAAATAACCGCTCCTTCCAAGAACGCTGTAAAATACAGGAGATATATGTCCATTAGATAAGAAAAATACATCTTCTCCTCTTCCATTCATATCAAAGCCCTCTTTTCGATCCATTACTTCAAAATAAAGCGAGGTCATAAAATCAGTACACCCCAAAGAAGCTCCGGGGTGACCAGATTCTGCACTGCTCACCATACGGATAATATCTCGACGTATTTGACTTGCTATTTTTTTAAGTTCTTCTATACGATTCATACAATAAATTAATATTATTTTCCACAAAGATAACCGAAAGAAGCATAAAAAATATACACAGTTACCATGAAAGCCTTTAGAATTTGACAAAACACTATAAAAAAAGCATCTTTTTTTTTTTTCCTTACAAAATGCCGTAATTTTAGCCTTTTAATTTTAACTCCATTCACACAATTATCTATTATTAAGCACTATTCTCAAAAATCTTACCCCACACTTAACATTTACTACCTTAATAATCTGTTCCTTATCTGCCATCCTAAAGGCCATTGCAGAAGATGGATAAATTATAGACGTGAAAAATTAATTTATCGCACAAAATTATTTTACTTGTAATTATTTAAAAAATTGAAGGTGAACAGAATAAACCTATCTTTTTTTGTCGTATTTTTTATTTGGCACATGACTGCAAGTAATGCACAAAATACTTGCAGCAATCCAACTGCTATCAATAGCCTACCTTTTGCCCAAACCAACCTAACTACTTGTGGAACGGGGGATGATTATACAGCTGCTTTGACATGCGGTAGCTCCTATATGAATGGCGAAGATTACGTCTTTGAATACACTGCCACTCAATCAGGTTGCCATTTGTTCAATACTTACAATACCTCGAATTGGACAGGCTTATTTGTTTTAGATGGCTGTCCAGATAACTCCAGTACCAATTGCATTGACTTTTCTACATCCATAGACGGGGACCCAACCCTCAGTACAGATTTGATAAATGGAACTACCTACTATATCATTGTATCTACATGGCCCTCACCTGATTGTACCGGCTTTGACATATATATCAATTCCTGTATTGCGGGGAATGACTGCACTAATCCATACATAGTCAATACTGTGCCTTTCTCAGCCGTTGGATTATCCACCTGCCAAGTCGAGAATACTTTTGGCAGTGGTGGCGCATGTAACAGTTCTTATATGGGAGGCAATGATTTTGTAATCGAGTTCACCGCCCCAACAACAGATTGTTATGTCATTGACATTACCAATACCGATTCTTATACAGGAGCTTTCGTACTCAGTGAGTGTCCGAGTTCTTCATCCGCTTCATGTTTAGCATCGGATACCCCTGGATTTGGAGGAAATCCAACCTTACAATTGGAATTGACCGCAGGTGAAACCTATACAATTGTAGTTTCCTCACAAATCAATCCAAATTCTTGTACCGACTTCGATATTGCCATCAATACAAGTGTTTGCCCCGAACCAGAACCTACGGATTGTGTCAATGCTTTACATGTTTGCAGCAGCGGTCTGTTAAATTACAATAGTAATGGAGCAGGTCAAAATGATTTTGCTTCTCCTTTTAATAATAATGGTTGTTTGAGCTTAGAACATCAAGCAGCTTGGTATTCCATCCAAATTGGCTCAGGACTCAATGATGGTGGATCACTCGCATTTATTATAGATCCCGCAGGAGGTTTAGGAGAAGACTACGATTTTGCTATTTATGGTCCAGATGTTGATTGCGGCAATTTGGGCAGTCCCATTCGTTGTTCTTATGCAGATGATGCCTGCTTTTATTGTCCACAAACAGGTTTAGGCAACAATGCTACTGACGTTTCCGAAGGCTCAGGAGGAAATGGATTCGTAGCCCCTCTCGATGTCCTACCAGGAGAAGTATATTACATATTGGTGGATAATTTTGAAAGCTCATCTTCTGGCTTCAATCTTACATGGACGGGGGATGCAGTTTTGGATTGTAGCATACTACCTCCCTGCACTTTTACTGCCATTGCAGGAGATGACTATACCATTTGTACAACTTCACCCGATTTCCAATTAAATGCTTCTGTTACCAATCCCGTAGCAGGCATATCTTATACTTGGACGGCCAGCCCAAGTGGTGCTACCAACTATTTGAACAATACATCGCTACTTACCCCTACTCTCAATACAAGTAGCTTGCCTGCCAGTTTTCAAGGAGAAATTATTTATACCCTTGAAGTTTCAGATGGAGTTTGTAGTTCATTTGATAATATAGTTGTCACTGTAATCATACCCAATACTCCTCCAAGTGGCAATACACCAATCGAATACTGTGTAGATAGTCCAGTAATACCGCTCACTTCAATACCTGCTAATGGAGGTACAATCAAATGGTACAATATTGATCCATCCATAATTACAACTGCGCCAATTGCCACTGGTTCTACGTTTACTCCATCTGTTGGTGCTTCCCCTTCCGACCACATTGACAATACAAGTGCTGGCACGACTTCTTTTTGGATAACCGAAACACTTGGTAATGGATGCGAAAGTCTACCTTTTCAGATAGATGTAATATTCATCGCACAACCCAACCTGACTCCCATACCAGACCAAATTTCATGCACAGACAATTTCGATTTGAGTAGCATGGTACTCACCGACATCAATGGTTTGGATGTAAATACCGCAACCGTCAATTTTTACAACGATAATGCAGGTAGCATAGGAAATCTCATTGGCTCAACAGTTAGTACAAGTGGACAATATTGGGTAATTGTCGACTTGGCTGGTTGTACAGATACCAAAAGCGTGCAAGTAACCATTGGTTCAGTGGAATTTACCATCACCACCATAGATGCTACTTGTGGGCTGCAAGATGGTGAAGCTACTGCAATAGTAACCCAAGGAACGACTCCATATACCTACGCATGGAACACTACACCTGTTCAAACCACTGCTACTGCAATCAATTTAGCTTCTGGAACTTATACTGTCACTGTTACCGATGCCAACGACTGCACATCCGTAGAACAAGCAATAGTAAGTACGCCAGATATTCCCGATGCAACTGCTAATAACGATAGCCCTGCTTGTGAAGGAACAGACATTCAACTGACAGCAACAACAACTAGTACTGTTGCAAACATTAGCTACAATTGGTCAGGGCCGAACGATTTTTCTTCCAACCTACAAAATCCAATACTAAGCAATGCGGACATCAGCATTGCAGGAACTTACTACCTAACCGTTACGGCAGATGGTTGTCCTTCTACTGCTGCAAGTACCGAAGTCGTTGTTTACCAACAGCCAGATGCGATTGTCAATGCAGATATAGAAGTTTGTGAAGGAACAAACATTCAACTAATAGGATCCACCACCAGCGTTGCAGGAGATGTCAGCTTTCAATGGACTGGTCCAGATAGTTTCAATTCCCCGCTTCAAAATCCAATACTCATCAATGCATCTCCTATTCAATCAGGAACATATTCGCTTATAGTCACTGCCAATGGCTGCACTTCAGAAGCGGCAACAACTGATATAACCATCCAACAAAATCCCGATATAAACAATTCTATCCCTCCACAAAGTAGCTGTAATGGAAATTTTGACCTAAGCACAATCACTATTACCGATACCAATTCTACTTCTCCCAGCATTAGTTACCATTCTAACAATTCAGGTGTAGTTGGAGCAGTTTTAAGTAGTACAAATATTAACAATTCAGGGACTTACTGGATTTTTGCAGAAAGTAATGGTTGTACCGATTCGGTAGTGGTGGTAGTAGATATATTCGATACACCCATTGCAGATTTTACCCTTTCTGCAACAGAATTGTGTGCCGATGGCAGCAGCGAAATTACGGTGACATTTACAGGAACAGTTGTAGATACAAATACCGCTACCTTTAATTGGGATTTTGGTGGAGGAACAGTCGTTACAGGCACAGGAGAAGGCCCTTACACCGTTTCTTGGTTAGATGCAGGAACAGGAACGGTCAATATAAGTCTGGACATTGAAGAAAATGGATGTCCTTCTAATACAGCGAATCAATCTCTTAGCCTTCAAAATCCACTGCCCCCACTAGTAGTCAATTGCAGCAATAGCACCACCAATTCTGTAACTTTTGACTGGGCAGACATTTTAGGGGCAAGTAGTTATGATGTAAGTTACACTGTCAATGGCGCAACTCCCGCAATGACCGACAATACAATCAATTCCGGTTACCAAATAACAGGTTTAACCGCCAACGATGAAGTGGAAATTACTGTCACAGCTCTCAATAGCGGCGTATGTGGCAACAGCAATACCGTCACTGTTTCTTGTATTGCAGACGATTGCCCAATTTTGAACCCTTCTATAGATATTCTATCTGTATTCTGCAATGACCATGCCCCCATCAATTTAACTGCAACACCATCTGGAGGAACATTTAGCATTAATGGAAACGGAGTAAGTGTATTTGATCCAAGCATCGTCACCCTTGAAACAGGACACCTTATAACATATAACTATACAGACCCTTTGACAAACTGTGAATATACGGCTACTAAAAATGTAGTAGTCTATGCTGTTCCTACTTCTGATTTTACCATATCTGCACCAACAGTTTGTGCAGATGGGATAAGCGAAATCACTATTACTTACACTGGAACAGCCAGTTCTTCAGCTAACTTCAATTGGGATTTTGGTAGCGCAATTTTGCTGTCTGGTACTGGAGTAGGGCCTTACACCCTTATTTGGAACAATGGTACTGGCACACAAAATATTTCATTAACTGTCACTCAAAATAGCTGTGTATCAACCATCCATACTGAAAGTATTGAGCTTTCTGAGCCTTTAGAAACACCTATCGTCAGTTGTTCAGAAATTGGTGTCAACAACATTAATTTTGATTGGCAAGACATAACCAATGCAATCAATTACGATGTATCTTATACTGTCAATGGCGGCTCACCTATAAATACCAATACCTTCAATTCCACTTTTGAAGTCACAGGACTTTTGCCCGACAACACCGTGCAGATTACGGTCATCGCTATCGGAAATCCTCCCTGTGGCAACAGTGGTGCGGGAATGACTGAATGTACGGTGCTCAATTGCCCTCCGATGGATCTCAATATTGTGAATTTGGAGGAACAATATTGCATTGACGCTTCCCCTTTTATGTTGTTCGCAACGCCTTCTGGTGGTATCTTTAGTGGAGCAGGTATCACAGGAAACCAACTCAATCCCTCCCTTGCAGGGATAGGAAACCATATTGCGACCTATACGGTGACAGAAACCAATGGCTGCGAATATTCAATAACAGCCCCTTATACGATACATCCTGTTCCCGTTCCAAATTTTGAAATCACCCCTTTTATATTGTGTGCTGATGGAACCAGTGAAGCTACTGTTACTTTTATAGGTACAACTTACGGTGACAGTACTGTTTTCAATTGGAATTTTAATGGAGGAACATTGGTATCAGGAGAAGGCTCAGGACCACTTGCAGTGATTTGGAACAACGCCAATGGAACAGCCAATGTCAGTCTGAGCATCACCGAAAATGGTTGTACTTCAAATACTCAGACGGAATCTATTATGCTGCAATCGCCTTTACCCGCCCCCAATGTGATTTGTGCCGAAACAAGTAGCAGTAGCGTTAGTTTTGAGTGGCAACACATAACATTTGCCTTTGGCTACGAAATAACCTATACCATCAACAATGGCACACCAATCACCATAAGCACCCTCAATGCCTATTTCGATGTAACTGATTTGGAGATTGGCGATATCGTGAATATCAGCGTAGTTCCTATTGGCGAAGAACCTTGTGGCAATGGACTGACAGGCACTGCTGAATGTGTGGTAGAAGATTGTCCCGAACTTTCGGTAAGTATTGACAACTTATCTGCTACCTATTGCAATGATGAAGGTATTGTCTTCCTACAAGCAAATCCTGAAGGTGGAATATTCAGCGGAACAGGTGTAAACGGTAATGAATTTGATCCCACTGCTTCAAGTGGTGGTAATGTCACAATTCAATACACTTATACCGATCCTATAACTGATTGTACCTACAATACATCGGAAAGCGTGATGGTCATTGCCGTACCGACTGCTATATTTGAAGTGACTCCAAATATTATTTGTACAGATGGAAACATGGAAGCAGTGGTTACTTTCACAGGAATTGCCGATTTAAATGCTACCTTTCACTGGGATTTTGGCGGAGGGGTAGCCACTCCTACAAGTGGGTTTGGTCCATATACTGTTGTATGGACAAACCATCAAACTCCAAGTGGAATATCCTTATATATTGAAAACCAAGGCTGTATTTCCGAAACTTTCTCACAAGAAATCACATTGGTTGAGCCGATGGAAGCCTTTGAGGTAGATTGCATTGCTGCAACTACCAATTCAGTAAGTTTTGATTGGGAAGATGTAGAAAATGCACAAGGATACGAAATCAGTTATTCTGTCAATGGGGCATTCACCAATAATCCGCTATCCATTGAAAATTCTGAATTTACGGTCAATGATTTAGCCCCTCAAGATACGGTTCAACTCTTTGTGACGGCAATAGGAACCGAACCTTGTGGAAACGTTGAAGCTACTGCAATGTGTGTGACCAACGATTGCCCCGAACTTCTGCTCGAAATCACCAATTTCAATGCTTTGTATTGCAGCAATGAACCCAACTTTGAACTTTCTGCAACACCGACAGGAGGTATTTTTATTGGAGAAGGGATAGAAACCAACAGTTTCTTCAACCCTGCAACGGCAATGATTGGTGCTAATAACCTTGAATACCAATACACTGATAGTGAAACTGGCTGTATTTACCAGCTTCCTTTTGAGATAAATGTTGAGGCACCGTTACCTGTACCTTTGGTGAATTGCCTGGAAAGTACTACAAACAGCATCACCTTCAATTGGAATGAGGTAAACACAGCAGTAGCTTATGAAATAACTTATAGCATCAACAATGGCAGCGAAATAGTGACTACGGTGGACAGTCCACCTTTTGAAGTGACGGGTTTGAATCCACAAGATGAAGTCAGTATTTCGGTTGTTGCAATTGGAGAAGGTGTTTGTGGAAATAGTTTAGCCTCGACTGCCAATTGTATCGCACAAGATTGTGCTGCAATGGAGGTGAGCATTGACAATGTGGAAAATAGTTATTGTGAAAACATGGCATCTTTTTCTCTCGAAGCAAGTCCATCTGGAGGGCTTTTCCGCATCAATGGCACTGAATATGCCTACGAAACAGCCATTTTTGAGCCTTCGGTCTTGGGGCTTGGCGCACACAACATCGAATATATTTTGACCTTGGGTGATTGCACCTATTCTACCAATGTGTTTGTAGAAATTAATCCCTTACCAACTGCTGATTTTGAAATAGATGCTGCTTCAATATGCATAAGCAATCCTTCTATTGTGACCTATACTGGCACTGCCAATTCTACTGCTACCTATCAATGGGACTTTGATGGAGGAATATCGGAAAACATTGGACAGGAAATGTATAGGGTTCAATGGAACAATGAAGGAACAAAAAACATCCAACTACAAGTTACTCAAAATGAGTGCATTTCTCAGATTTCCGAACAAACCATTGATGTTTCTGAACCTTTGGAAGCGGTAAACATCAATTGCAGCAATAGTACAACGAGTTCTGTTTCTTTCGATTGGAGTGAAATGACGGGTTTTGAGTTTGAAGTGACTTACACCGTCAATGGTGAAAATCTAATAATGACTACAACTACTGATAATACTTTTGAAGTCAATGACCTGAATCCGCAAGATGAAGTAGAATTGACGGTCATTGTTTTGAATGACGGGATTTGTGGCAACAGTGCTGCGGCTTCCGAAACTTGTATTGCTCAAGATTGTGCAGTTTTGGAATTGAGTATTGACAACTTGGATTTGGAATATTGCAGCGATGCCGAAACGGTGACTTTGGAGGCTACACCCGAAGGTGGTGATTTTTATGTAAATGGTAGTTTGTCAAGCACTTTTGACCCTGCAAGTTTGGGTGAAGGAACGCACTTTGTGGAGTATGTTTTGGAGCAAGGAGATTGTACTTATAGCACCGATTTCAGTGTGGAAATTGTTGCGCCTTTGGAGGTTCCCGTGGTGAATTGTGGACAGAGTACAGAACACAGTGTGTATTTTTATTGGGATTCTATTGAAGAAGCATTGGAGTACAATGTCGTTTACCACATTAACAATCAGGGAGCTATCGAGACTATGTTGCCAGATACGTTTATTGAAATCAACGATTTGTCGGAATGGGATGAGGTGGACATTGAAGTAGTGGCGATTGGCAATGGATTGTGTGGCAACAGTTTGGCGGGTTTGGGTCATTGCATGACTTTTGGCTGCCCTGAAGTCAGTCTGAATTTACCCGATGCGGCTTGTTTGGGTGAACCTATTGCCTTTGATTTGAGCAGTAGTTTCAGTGAAGACATCCCTTATGTGTGGTCGACTTCAGATGAGTCCGTGCCACAATTGGAGGAAAATGGAATTTTTACAATCAATTGGAATCAAGCAGGTTGGCAATTCATTTACTTGAACGTGGAAGATGAAAATGGCTGCATTGCTGCTGTTAGTGACAGTGTGTTTGTGGGAGATTTTTACCTTCAAATGGTTGCAGATACGGCTATTATGTACGGCACTTCGATAGAGCTTCAAGGTTTTGTGGAGGGTTTTTATAGAGGCGACTTGACTTATTTGTGGTCTTCATCGGAGAATGAGGTATTGGGTTGTGAGAATTGCCCAAATCTTTTTGTCACTCCACAAATTCCAACGACTTATACCCTGTGGGCTACTGATGAAAATGGCTGTACTGCAACGACTTCTGTTTCGGTGGACTTGGTATATGAAAATCAATTGGTGCTTGCCAATGCTTTTTCGCCAAATGGAGATGGGGTCAATGATGTTTTCCAAATTAGGGGCTTGAATATCGAAGCGGTTGAGTTGGTGATTTACAACCGTTGGGGCAATGAAGTGTTTCGCACACAGGATGTAAATACGGGTTGGGATGGCATCTATAAAAATGAAAATCAGCCAATTGGAACGTATGCTTATTATGCGGTGGTGCGTTATGAAGATGGAAAAGAGGAGGTTGTGATGGGGAATTTGACTTTAGTGAGGTAAGAAGAAACTTAACAAATCAAATATTTGTTAAGTAATTGGATAGACTACCTAATAAAAAGAAAATAACTGTATATGCACGCAATTAGAAAAATACTTAAAGTAGAAAACAATCAACTTCAAATTGATTTGCCTAAAAATTTATTTTCTGGTTTGGTAGAAGTCATTATTCTTCCCTTCAAAAGTAAGGAGGAAAATAATGAGGTAATTCAAAAAAACAATGAGTTGAATGATTTTCAAAAATTACTGTTATCTGGACCAATTATGAGCCAAGAAGAATTAAAATTTTTCACTGATAAAAAGTCACATTTTAACCAATGGAAGTAATTTGTTTAGACAGTACGGTACCCATTGATTATTATCGCAAAACAAAAAAAGAGAACAGTTTTTTATTTCGTTTAGCAGCTCATTATCAATTCAAAATTTCCTCTATTGTAAAATATGAAGTTTATCGTGGGGATAAAAAAGACGATGGCTTACCATTAGCAACACTTAACCAAAAACATTTTGAAAGAATAGACAACCTTCAGATAATAACACCTAAAGATTTGTAACTTTTTAATCACGGAAGTAAAAACTCCCCAACCTTCTGCCCCAGCCATTTTTTCTCTGCAATGTGTTTCGCCCCTTCAATATCTTCCTTCAATTTTTGAGCAGCATTTTTTCTATCCTCCACAGGATAAACAGGCATCGTTTGCAGTGCGTACAGCCCTTCAACAGAAGCGATAAAAGCTTGATACACTTGTAGAAAATGAGGTGTGAAAGTCGAATCTTTGTGTCGGAGGAGGTATTGTTTGAAGGCGGTCAATAATTTGAGGAGTTGTTCGTCGTCGTCAAGTTCATAGTAAGCCTTTATCAACAACACTTTATGCTCCTTGTACCGCCAAAAATCCTGCTCGTGTTTGTAGGCTTGAAGGGTGTCAATTGTGGCTTGAAATTCTTGTTGATGGAACTGCAAAACCGCTTTGGCATAGACCTTCAAAGAGGCTTGTGATGTCCTCATTTTGTCTTGATTGGATTCGTAAAAGTCTTTTGCCCACTTCAATTGATTGGCATAAATGGCGGCACGAATGATGTTGATAAAGTGAACGGGCGGGGTGATAAAGTCATTGGTGTAAATGATTTCTTGTTCGACCATCAATTGATAGACTTCAAAAATAGCTTGTGAGTAGTCTGTTTTCCCACTCGTCAATTGGGTGTTATAGTAGTTAATCAGGCAAGTATATATCTGTCGTAATTCTCCTTTAGCAATATCTTCCCGATGCAATTGCAGCCCTTCCTTCAATTCTCCAATAAATCCCTCTTTTTCTTCCTTCAAAAACAACATCAACAAACGGTACAATTTGACCAAAGGAATTTCGGTATAAGGACTCTCCTCCAAATAGCCCAACAATTCGTCTGCAAATCGAAACTCATAAGAAACAGCGGTCAACAATTGCTCATTGAGCATCACACAAAAATACTTCAATTTCTGTACGATGAAATAAGCATCAAAACTATCGGCTACTGCCTGAAAATTGCTATTTGTGGCTCGTCCTTTGGTGACGATGTTAAAGGCAAAATCGAACTCTTGAAGGAGGTGAAGGTTTTGGTAATCTGCCGTTTGTTTGGTTGGCTGACTTTCGTATTGATTTTTGATGCTGCTAATTTCACTTTGCAGTTGTTCCAAAAGTTTTCGCTCAAAAAGCACTTCCAACCACAAACGATTTTTGGTGGAAGTATCTGCCTGCAATTTTTTTTCGAGCAAAAAATCTTTCACCAAATTCATCAACTGATTTTTGATGTTGCTAAACTGCTGTTTGTCCCTTTTAGACTCGTAGTTTTTGTGTGGAAAAAGTGTCTCGAAAACATTGATTTCCTGCAATTTGGAGTGGGTAAAATCATTGGAGTGGTGTGCATACAAACAGTCGAACAATTGAAGGACTTTATCCCGCCGATTGTTGTTGTGAAAAGGCGATTCAATGTACTTTTTTAGCTCCTTCAATTCTTTGGCAGGCAGCGTTTTGAGGAATTGAACCAACTTATCTTTATACATCTTGTTCTTTTTTGCTTGATTTTGCAGTTATGTGCTGCAAGATAAGGGTTTTTAAGAAAATGGTTAAGGCATTGTTAGTCAATGTCCTATTTTTTAGAACCCCCGTCTTTTTTCACTTCAAAGACTGTTTTTTTAGTGAATTTCGGAAAAAATGTTTTTGGGGCAGTGGGCGAAAAGGGATAGATTTGAAGGGAAATCAAATTGAACACAGAGGCTCGGAGGCACGGAGAATTTTTTCTCGCTTAATATTCAAATGATTGAAAAAATACCATTTACTATGAACACCTTACAAACCATCACATTCCCCCTTTTTATCTTGCTCCTTTCGCTACCTTCAATGGCGCAAGTAAGCGAGTCAGATTCTTTGGCTTTGGTAGCACTCTACGAAACTACAAATGGCAAAAACTGGATGGACAATTCAGGATGGTTGGAAGGCGAGATAGAGGATTGGAAAGGCATCACTTTGGACGAAACCAAAAATCGCATCATTAGCCTCTCACTGTCCAACAATAACTTAACTGGGGTCTTGCCCAATTTGAATTTGCCCAATTTGAAATGGCTCAACCTTAGCGGCAATGATATTGAAGGAAATATTCCCAACTTCAATTTGCCCAGTTTAGAGAATTTGTCTTTGAGTGGAAACAAGCTTGAAGGTGAAATTCCCAATTTTTCGGTGATGCCAAAACTACAATTATTGAGTTTGGCAGACAATCAATTGACGGCTGCAATTCCCAGTTTTGACCAATTGCCGAATTTAGAATGGCTCAATTTGGGCAGTAATCAATTAGAGGGAGCAATTCCTAACTTTAATCAAGCACCACAATTGACTCACCTTTACCTCAATGACAATCAACTCAATGGAGTGGTTCCAGACTTAGCGCATTTATCAAATTTGAAGATATGTTGGATTCAAAAAAATCAATTCACCTTCGATGGTTTGGAGGAAAACATTGCAGCCCAACTAAACAATCCAATTTTTGAGACTTTCCGATATGCACCCCAAAAAATGGCAGATTTGACAAAGACGAACGAAGATGTTTTGTTTATGCCCGCAGGAAATTCACCCAACAACCGCTACCATTGGTACAGAAATGGTCAATGGGTAGAAACTTCAACAGAGGATTTTTACATCGTTACGAGGGCGGGCGATTACCATTGCAACGTGACGAATGATGGGGTAAGTGATTTGAGTTTGCAGAGCAAAAGCGTTCATTTTGACCACAATAAATGCACCCTTGCAGAACCTTTTGCGCTACCTTCAATGGCAGCTTCAGAGTTTATTGGCCCTTTCAACAATCAAAATATGGGCAATCCCGTAGCAGCACATTCTTTGGCGGTTTGTTTTGAAGATGCTTCTTTGGATAATTTGTTGTGGTATGTTTTTGAGGGAAATGGCGAAATCTATAGTTTTTATATTCACGACAATGGGGCGGATGTGGAGAATGGATTGAAGGATGCACAAATCGCTGTTTATGAAGGTAGTTGTGGTGAATTGAACTTGTTGGTTTGCAACGACAATATGAGTTCTACGAGCAATCAGGCTTTGGCAACGCTGCAAACAGAAGCCAATCAGGTGTATTATTTGATGATTGACGGACGGGATGCTGCGGCAGGTGAATTTTTCATTGAAGCATGGCAGGGGGAAAGTATCTGGGCAGGCGATACAGACAATAATGGCGAGGTGAATCACCACGATTTGTTGGCGGTGGGTTTGGCTTATGGTTTTGAAGGTTCGAGTCGAACAAACACAAACAATGATTTTTTGCCGAAAGCATCTGAGGAATGGTTGTTTGAATTTAACAATGGCCTCAACTATCATTTTGCAGATGCAAATGGCGATGGAGAGGTGAATGACTTGGATGCAATGGCGATTCGTCAAAACTACAAACAACACCACGTTGCCTACAATGCTTCAACAGATGGATTTTCCCCGATTGAAGAATTTGGTATTCCACTTCAATTGACTGCTAATTTGATTGATACGATTCAAGAGGGTTATGAATATATGTTCCGCATCGGAACGGACGAAAACCATCCTGCTTTTGAAGATGTGCTGGGTGTTTCGATGACCATCGAAATTTTGGTGGCAGCAGATGTGCCTGATACGGTTTTTGTTCAAGCTCCTGTGATTTTTTATGAGGGTTCTGCTATTGGTACAAAAGGCTTAGATATGATGACTTTGGATAGCTTACAATTGTTGCAGCACAACCGCTATGAGTGGGATATTGCGATGGTCAGAAATGACCACAAGGGCGTGTCAACGGGTGGCGACTTGTGTACGATTGCCTGTATTTTTTCGGTGGGTAGTATTGATAAAAGTGGCGCAGATATTCCGATGATTGTCCGATTGAAGAATGTGAAGTTACTGAATGACAAGCAAAAACCTTTGGCGGTGCAATTGCCAAGTGTGCGTTTTGCGATTGGAGAAGTGGAAGAAGACTTGCCGACTGTCATTGAAGCAAATGCCCTTTCCCAACTGCAATTTTACCCCAACCCTTCTCGTGATTGGCTGCACATTTCGCCCCCTGTTGGTTTTTCTAATAAATTGAATGTAAGACTGTTTGATAAAAATGGGGCGGTGATTATGGAGAGCGAAGGTTTGGATTTGGATGTTCGAGATTTGCAGAAGGGTTTGTATTGGCTGCAATTGGAGGATTTGGAGAGTGGAGAGGTGACAAAAGGTGTGAAGGTGGTCGTAATGTGACATCTTTCAAATATCGCTGTGTTTTTCAAACGACGGCAAATTTTCGCTACAAAAAAATATCATAAAATATAAACAAAAATAACATGAGACAATTTTTACAAATTTCGTGGATGGGCTTTTTGTGCCTGCAAGTCACTATTTTGATACAGGCACAATGCCCTCCAATTGCAGGAACAGACACGCTTTTGTGTGGATTCACAGCAACTTTGATGGCTACTCCCGAAGGCGGTACATGGTCAATTGTTTGCGATGAAAGTGTGGGTGTGGTGGAATTTGAAGATGCGAATAGTACGGAAACTTCGGTAACGGTCAGCGAATGTGGGGTTTATACCTTTGTGTACACAATGGACACGCCTGAATGTGCCGCAGAAGATACGGTGAAAGTGGGCTTTGAAGACCCAAGCGATAATGTAGTTTCGGGTGGTTTGGAAATCGGTTTGGAGGTGGATTACGGCTGTCCTGGTGGGGGTTCTGCTGACTGCTCCAACACGATAACGATTGCAGGAACGGGACCGCCGACTTTTGATTGGAGTTTGGATTTGCTGCAAGAATGTTGCCCGATGTTGTACGAAACCATCGTTGAAAATCCTTTGAGCGATTGTGAGGCGCAAAACATTGCAGTGAATATCCTTACACCTGACGAATGTACAGTCAGCGAGGCGAATTGGTCGGGTGGTCAAGGGGATTTGGTGAATGTGGATTCGGTGGTTGTGACGGCTAATTTCTTCGATATTTTCTTGCCTTTGCTGGGTGATTTGGGGTCTTGCGGTGCGATTGGAGGTGAATGCTCTTTTGAAGGTTTGGGGGATGTTTGTCAGTCCGACACTTTGGGTTTTGTGGCAGACACCCTGATTGTGGAGATTCCTTATTCAACGGGTGCTGGACGGTGGCATTATGTGGTCAGCGCCGACAGTTCATTGGCTTTGCAGGACACAACACAATTGCCTCCGCCTTACAATTTTGCGACCTTGATTATCCAACCCAACGCCCAATATGCAGGTCCCAATTCGGTAACTTTCAGCGCATGGGAAACAATAGGCGGCAATCTTGTTGAACTGTTTTCCCAGCCATTGGAGTTGAACAACAGGATTCAATGGGTTTATCAAATTGATTATGTGAACGATACTTTGATTACCTTCCATCCAATATGCGAAAATGGCGACTGCAATTGTGGCTGTGGTCAATCGAGTTTTTTCCCAAGCATCGACATTCCTATACTCGATTTGTCCTGTCCCCCTATTTCTTTGTCTTTTATGCCACCTGGCTTTGGAGAAGTATTTGCGTTTTATCCCAATACCGTTTTTTGTGAAGATGAAAATAGCGTAACCCCTTTTATAGATGTTTTTGGATGTGGTATAGACTATCTATTTTCGGGTTCAGACGGTTTATCAATTGACTCTTTTACAGGCGAAATCTTCATTGACCAATCGCAGGTAGGCACGCATGAGGTCTATTTTTCGAGTTCTAATGGTGAATTTTTCGTCACCGTCATAGATATTCTACCTATCGAAATGATTGAATTCGACTTGCCTCCGTCTTTTGAGACCTGCGAAGGAAATGGGGATATGGTTCAGCCTACTTTGCTCGGCGGCAGTTCTTTTGGTGGAACGTGGGCTATGAGTGGTAGCGGAGTAATTGACAGCAGCACAGGAACAATAGATATAGATGCCAGTGGCTCAGGTGTTTTTACCATTACTTATACTCCAAATTCGCCTTGCGTTGTCACTACGAGTCAAGATATTGAAATCACCGTCAATAGCTTGTCGCCATCTATCACGGTCAATTGCAGCAGCACTATTGATGCAGTTTTATTCGACTGGTCGCCCATTGAAGGAGCAGATGGCTACGATATTAGCTATTCTATCAATGGGGGCAATTCCGTATTTTCCAACACGAATAGCACCAATTTTGAAATCACGGGTTTGCTGCCTAGCGACTTTGTGACCTTGAGTGTGGTGGCTTTTGGAAGTGCGATTTGTGGTCAAAATGCGGAGGGAGTTTCCACCTGCAATGTTGCGGACTGTCCTCCTCTCGTTATCGAAATCAATAATTTCAATCCTTTTTATTGCAGTGATATAGCAAGTTTTGAATTGACTGCCACGCCAGCAGGCGGCATTTTCTTTGGAAATGGTGTCGAAAACAATACCTTTTTCAATCCTGCTGCTGCTGGTGTCGGCATTCATACGATTCAATACGCATACACGGACTTCAACAATGGCTGTTCTTATGCCGAAAGTGCTACAATTGAAGTCTTTGCACCTTTGGAAGCGGTTTTGGTGGAATGTGGGGAAATCACCGACAACAGCATCACCTTCAGTTGGAGTGCATCGACAAACGCTATTGAATACCAAGTTGTTTTGAGTGGCGCAATGACCGACAATTTCACCCAAACTGCCACGACTTATACGGTAGAAAACCTAACGGCAACGGACGAGGTAAGCATTGAAGTGACTGCAATCGGAGCCGTGGAATGTGCCAATAGCGAGGCTGCAATGGCAACCTGTTCGGTTCCGCTTGTAGAGAAGTGTTTGGACTTTGCAGGGTTGAATCAGATTTTGAGTTTTCCGACGGCTTTTTCACCAAATGAAGATGGGCTAAACGATTCTTTCCATCCTGTTTTTCCTTATGCTTTTGCGGATTATGAGTTGATGGTTTTCAACCGTTGGGGCAAACAAGTATTTGGCAGTCAAGATGTGGATGCGGCTTGGAATGGGGTTGCGCTGAATACAGGCAAAGAGGCGGCACTTGGGGTCTATGTTTGGCACTTGAAGGCAACGGTGGTGAATGAGTGTGGGGAGGAAGTGAGTTTGGAGCGGAAGGGGAATGTGAGTTTGGTGAGGTAGAATTTCAACAAATTCCGAAAATGAAATCAATCACAAGAAACACTTGAACTTTTGGAATTGTTGTTAAAGGGTATTTGTGTATTTTACAATGTTCAATCAAAAAACATTCTATGACAACGATTTATGGCGTTTATGACCAAATTGCAGAGGTAATCGCCCTTCTTGAACCCAAAAAGATATTGGCATTGAAGGCTTCAAAGGAGGTGCAAGACAGGTTTGATTTGTTGATGGAAAAATCAAGAGGTCCAGGTATCAGCAAGCAGGAGTATGACGAATTGAATCACTTTATTGTATTGGAAAGGCTTCTTCGACTTGCTAAAATTAAAGCGGATATATCACTTAGAAATGGCTAATCTATGAGTGTATATATTCCTGAATCGGTTCGACAATTCGTTGCAACAAGAGCTGATTATCGTTGTGAGTATTGTCGAATTTATGAACGTTATTCATTTCTTGCTTTTCACATAGAACACATTATCAGTCAGAAGCATGGGGGAACATCAGACAACAATAACTTAGCCTATTCTTGTCCTATTTGCAATTGGAACAAAGGGACAGATGTTGCTACTTTTTTAGAAGGAATTCATGTTCCTGTACGCTTTTTCAATCCAAGAATGGATGTTTGGAGTAATCACTTCGAGGTAGAAGATAGTGGACTCATTTTGGCAAAAACAAATATAGGTCAAGCTACAATAAAGATTTTTGACCTTAATCACTTTGATTCCATGTTAGAAAGGCGTTATTTGTTGGCTAACAATATGCTTTGAACCCAATTCAATTTGAACAGGAACTTTTAGATAAAAAAGAACACTTGTACAGCGTGAACCTCGCTTAATGAGTAAGTTCCTTTACATCTAGCCGTTTCTGTTCACACCTCTCCGCAAAATAATCCTGCAGTATGTGATGCCGAAAACGCCAATGTACACCATCTTGCTCCAAAGTTCGGGTTTGGGGGGTGTATTGGGAATGGCTTTATTTTTTCGTTTAAAATCTCCAAAATGGAACTAAAACAAGCATATCTTTGGTTAAATACTTTTTATTATAAATAAAATATATAAGCCATGGTCTGGGTAAACTTAATAACAATTGCAGCTACGGGAGTTATTATTCATTTAATTATGAGCTATATAAGCACATATGTAAATACAGATGTTAGTAAAAATTCAAAAGGACAATATGTACTGAGAGCTAATAAATTTTATAAAAATGCAGGTTTAATAGTGCTTTGTTTGGCAATATTTATAATCTTCATGATGCTCTATACAGAAGGGAAAGATAAAATTACTTTAGCAATAGTATTTGGAGGATTGATGTTAAGTCTGCCCATTTATTGCTTGGTATATTACTACAATCACAGAGTCATCTTTGATGATAAAAGGATTCAGAAAACTGGTTTTACAGGAAAAACCACTGAGACAACATGGGCAGAAATAATAAGTATCTCTTTTAGTCCTTTTTCAAGTAGTCTGAAAATCCATCTTGAAAGAAGGCGAGTAATTAAAATTTCTAATCAATTGGTTGGCTTCATATCGTTTGTGGAGATGATGGAAAAGAAGACAAAGTGGACTGCAAAAGGATTGAAGTTGCCAACAAATGAACAGAATCTTTATTGAAAAAACAAAATAGCCATTCTCCAATCCGAAAATTGAAGAATGGCTATTAGAAAAAAAGAAGATGAGAAGCAAGACTCAAATATGACATCTCGCTTCTCACCTATTGATTCTTGTTTCACTAAAAATAATTAGTTGGGTTCACAAATCGCCACACATTTGCCAGTATTGTAATCGTACCAAGTCACCATTTTGTACCCTTTTCCGCAAGGTGCTGCAATCCAATCGCTACAAGGACCATTTGGACGCAAACTATAAGATTTCACAGGTTGGAAAATAGCAGTGTCTAATACAATATATCCTGTACAGTATGCCACACATTTTCCGTTGTTATCGTAGTAACTTCCAGGAGCAGAACCGTCTGCACAAGGCTGAACGATGTAGCCACTGCAAGGTGTGTCGGGGGTAAAACGGTTGAAACTTCCTTGTGGGTTGATGCTTCCCATACCTACCAATTCACCTTTTTCAACGATTGCAGCCAAAAGTATGTGTTCTCTTGTTTGAGCGATTACATTCACACCATCAGGCAAATCTGCAATGCCATATCTCATAAAAGCAGGAACACCAACTGCTGCACCTGTTGAGCCACTGCTACTGTCTGCAAACCAAGCTCCACACACACAAAAGCACTCTCCCCAAGGGGTTGTAAAACATTTTTTGATTTGAAAAGTGGTACACAAACCGCCTTGTGAACAGCCCGATGCTGTACCTTCCAATACTTTGATTTTGCCTTCTCTTGATTTGGCAAACATTCGTTGGATTTTGCCACCAGAAGCGGTCAAGAATATTTGTGCGCCACTTCGTTTGTTGGTTGCGACCAAGTGATTGCCGTCCGTTGGAGGTGCTTCGACTCTTTCTACGATGTTGGATTCTCCATCAACACCATCAAACTTGATGTAGGCTGCTGCATTAACTGTTGTTTGACTGAACATTGCGATAAAAGCGAAAAAACTAAAAGCGAATAATTTTTGAATCGTTGTCATGATTAAAGGTTTTAAATGTTGTTAAAAATTTGATTCGCTCTCATAGACGGAAAGGATAAAGAGTTTGGGAAAAAAGGAAATATTTTTTTCTGCTTTTTCTTGAAAAAAAATTAGCCACCCAACAATCTAAAAATTGAAGGATGGCTAATTGGGTGATAATATTGTAATTATACGGTGGAGGTTATTCTCTTGCTCACAAACTCTTCACAAACATCTTCAATTTTTCTTCAAAAGTCTGCGCCAATTGTTCGTCGGTAATTCCCTCCGTTTCCGAAAAGTTTTTGCCGAAAAAAGGCAGGGAAAAACTGGTAATTGCGCCTTTGCCCATAAACTGAAATTTGTTCACTGCAATGTCCAAAACCGTTGCGCCGCCTCGACCTCCTGGTGAAGTCGCCATTAAAAACATGGGTTTGTCGGCCCAAGTGCTTCCTTCCATCCGAGATACCCAATCCATGATGTTTTTGAAGGCAGCCGAATACGCTCCATTGTGTTCGGCAAAAGAAATAATCAAACCATCGGCATCTAAAATATGTTGTTTGAACTGCTTGATCAATTCGGGAAACCCTGTTGCCATTTCTTTGTCCATGCTGTAAATCGGCACTTCAAAATCGTTCAAATCCAATAAGTTCACTTCTGCACCTTCAATTTGATGGGCAGCGAAAGTTGCGAATTTTTTGTTGATAGAAGCCCTGCTGCTGCTTGCGCCAAAAGCGAGTATTTTCTTAGTCATTGTTGTGAGATTTTAACTTGATGATTAAATTTTTAAGTGTTTCCAATTCCTCGTTGTTGAGATTTACCATCATGGGTTTGTGAAAAGCTTGCAACTTTTCATCCATTTCCTTCAATATTTCCAAACCCGATTCAGTGATGGTAATGTCCATTTTTCTGCGATTGCGGGGACATTTTTTTCGTTGCACATAACCTTTTGCCTTCAATTTATCTACAATCCGAGTCACATTGCTGCTTCGCTGCACCATACTCTCCAAAATTCGCTGTACGGTCAAAGGTTCTCCCTTTGCACCTCTCAGTATCCTCAGAACATTGTATTGAGGCTCGGTAATGTCAAATTCTTTCAACTCTATGCTCACTTGATCTGTAATCCAGTGTCCTGTTCGGATAATTTGAAGAATAGCTTGAAAGTATTGGTTATTCATGTTGCAACAACTATTGTATATACAAATGTAGTTGAAAATAGTTTTCCCTGCAAATTTATTTTCAAGAAAACCCAAAAACAATTTAGCCATTCTCCAATAAGTTGAAGAATGGCTGAGGAACACATAAAAAATAAGTTCCCGATTTAGACTTTTGTAGTTCCATTTAAAATGTATCAGAAGTAAGAAAATCAACTTTCTATTGGTTTCCGCATTGATTGTTTATATTACTTAAACCCACCCCTTACCCCTCCCAAGAGGG
>JAWKLZ010000005.1 GCA_041392475.1 Chitinophagales bacterium
TCTTAGTGATTGGTTACTCGTCACCAATTACTCATTACTACTCACTAATTATTCCCTCAACATTCGCCAAAATAGGGCTAACAACATCACACCCGAAAAGATAAGTCCTATCAAACTAATGTATGGGATTCCATAGCTACTCACAGGCCCTGCGGCAGCTCCTGCGGTCATGCCAATGGCTGAAGCAATCAGTATTCCAACAATCAATAGGGTGAGAATAAAGCGATTACCAAGCCGCTCAAAAGACTGCATGAGGGTAGTAAAACCTTCAATTTCTACTCGTGACTGATATTTGCCTTGACGCATCTGCTTCAAAATCTCGCGTGCTTCCATCGGAAAACTATAGGCGAGACTCATAAAACTGGTGAAGACAGTATAGGCATCCGAAGCCAAATTTTTGGGCGAATATTGTTCTTGAATCAGCTTTGCACCATAGGGTTTTACGTATTGAAATACATTCATATCGGGATGTATCGTTTTTCCGATACCCTCCAAAATCGCCATTGCCCGCAAAATGATGAAAATACTGCCCGGTACTCGCAGTTTGTAGGTGTAAATCAGCTTCTGTATTCGAGAAGTTAAGTCTGCTATGCTGCTTTCACCAATGTCTAAAGCCGAAAAGTCTTCGACCAAAAGATTGAGGTCTTGCTCCAATGCCCGCATGTCATTTATTTGATCGTCAATGGCTAACTTCCGCAAGTTGAGTGCCATTGCCTGTGCATTTTGTTGGGTCATACCAATGAAAATACCCGCAAAGGCATATTTGTCCCGGCGGGTTAATTTACCCACCATGCCAAAGTCAATCAAACAAATCATGCCGTCTTCTCGCACCAATACATTGCCAGGATGTGGGTCGGCGTGGAAATAGCCAAATTCAAAAATCTGTGAAAGGTAAATATTCATGCCCTGTTCGGCAATTCGGGTAGGAATCAAGCCCCATTTTTTGATTTGTTCGATATCCGTGATTTTGCAGCCCTTGATAAACTCCAAAACCAATACACGCCCTGTTGAAATAGATTTGTAGGCATTAGGTACATAAAAATCATTGCGGCCTTTGTAAAACTCTCTGAATTGAAGGATATTGCGAGCTTCGTTTTTGTAGTCGAGTTCCTTTTGCATATTGCGCTCAAAGGCTTCAACCACATCCATTGGATTCAAAATACCCAAAGATTCAAAATATCCTTGTCCTCGCCTGACGATTTCTTTGACAATCGAAATATCGGTTTCTATCAATTGCGCTACTTCAGGACGCTGCACCTTGACCACTACCCTTTCACCTGACTTCAATTTGGCTGCATAAACCTGACCAATTGAAGCCGAACCTATGGTTTTTTCATTGAAGTAACTAAAAATGGCTTCTAATGGCTTACCTGTATCTTCTTCAATGATTTGCCGTGCCAATTCGTATTTGAAAGGCGGCACACTGTCCTGCAATTTTTCGAGTTCGGCAATGAGTTCTTTGGGTAAAATATCGGGTCGGTTGCTCAAGACTTGCGCTCCTTTGATAAACGTTGCGCCCAGTTCTTCTACTGCCATACGCACCCGTTCCCAACGGCTGTATTCAAAAACAGGCTTTTCTTCTCGCAGCCAAGTCAGTCGCTTTTTTTGAGGCACAAAGTTTTGCAGGGGAGTATTTGTCACCACATCTTCAAAACCATATTTGAACAAAATGGCAATGATTTCGCGGGTTCGATTGATATTTTTGATTGTTTGGTCGAAAAGCATGGAAGCGACAAATTTTAATCAAAACTACCAAATTCTGCATAAGGAATCAATTAAAATCAAAATGAAAATCAAAATGAAAAAAATACATTGATTATCAGCCCACTGATAAATCATTTAACAATCTCTGTCATATCCTTCTCTAAGGAAATATTTGGACTTTCCACGATTCGCCCCATTTCTTGGTCGCCTTTGTAGAAAATAATGGTGGGTACTCGCTGTATATCCAGACCTGTTTCGTATTCTTCGGGCGTTTCTTTGTACTTATCCATACTGATAACCGTCAATTGGTTTTCATCAAATTGCAGGTCGTCAAGGATTTTATAAAAATGAGGTACTTCTCTTTGACTATCAGGACACCATGTTCCCATAAACACCTTCACTTCTACGTTTTCCAGTTTTCCCTGCAAAACCGCCAAAGTAGTTTCGTCCACCTCGTATTCGTTGTAACTGGCTTGAAACCAGTCGTTGTAGTTTTCTTTCATAAAACCTTCTCGATTGACTTTTCCGATTAGGTAACTTGATCCAAATACAGGTTTCACTTCTTGATTCATGCTTTGTTGAGTTGATGCCTGAGGTTGGGCTTTTGCTTCGTGCATGGTTTTGCAGGATGCAAACAAAAGGGTGGTAATTAGAAGGAACAATAGGTTTTTCATACAAACAAATTAATGAGGTTAGCAATGTTGGTTCTTTGATAATTTTTGTAGATTCTATAAAAGACTTCGGTAGTTTCGCAAACAATTTTTTTTGCATAAAATGCCTCTGTAATCTTTTCAAAGGATAAACTACCGAAGTCTCACTTCACAGACTTTGTCAAATAACCGCAATGTTTTGCAGGCATTAAACCCCAATTGAAGGAAGTTTGTTTATTGCAGCAAATGACAGAAATAGAAAAAGGCAGCAACCTACAATTTTGGTTACTGCCTATTATTCTTTTTGCCATTTCTATTTTTTTAGAAAAACCTCGGAGATTTGATTCGACCGCTTTCTCTCTTCACATCATACGACAACATGATTTCGTGAGAACCCGTAGTATAATCACTCAAGTCGCTCAATGTCAAATCATAAGCATAGCCAATTTTTACACCATTTTGCAATTGAAGGGCTACAATAAAGTCTAAGGATTCGGGCGCAGTACCTTGATCGGCTCTAAAGGAAGTACCCAACCAAATGGTTTCTTTGAACAAAGCCATCAAGCTAAGGTCAAATTGTATGGGTGCATTGCCTGGCACCATTTTGAAAAGCACCGAAGGGCGAAGTTTGATTTCATCACCAAATACCATTCCAGCGGTCACATAGTAGTGTCTGAATTCACGGGCAATCTTCTCAATAGCAGCATCTTGATCTCTAAAATTGTTGGTCAACAAACGAGGAACAGACAGTCCGATATAGTATTTGTTAGGCAAGAAATAATACGCTCCCAATCCGAAGTTAGGTAGAACTTTGCTCATATCGTCACCACTGTTGAATATAGGGTCAATCGTTGGGTCAATGACGCTGTTGCCTTGTGCTTCACTCAGGCTTTTCTGCATATAGGTTGCACCTGCACTGATTCCCAAATTGAGCATCGGGGTTTCTCCTCTTCTACTCGATTTGAGGCAATAGGCATAACTCGCAAAACCGCTGTAAACTTTGGTCAAACCGATTTCGTCAAACTGTAAATTCAAACCCAAACCCACCTTGCCGTCTTCAACGACTTTGGAGTGTGCGCTTAGGTTTGCGGTTTGTGGCGCACCTTCAATGTTGACCCACTGTTTGCGGTATAACGCCGCCAATGCCAAACCATCGCCGCTACCTGCATAAGCTGGATTGAAGGCCAAATTGTTGAACATATATTGTGAAAAACGGGTATCTTGTTGGGCAAAACTTGAAGTACAAGTCATGGCTAAACAACAGATTATCAGCAGTAGAATCTTTTTCATTACTGTATTGTATTGGTTAAATCATGTAGAACTTGGCAAGAAAAATAAAAATTGGGCTTGCATACAGTAATAGACAAAAACCATGCTAAAACACCTTTTTCGTCAATAGATGTCTGTGCCAAAAAGCTGGATTTGATTCGTCATAAAATGGTTTTCAGGAAACAAATAACATTTTTTATACGCTCACAACTTTCTTTTTATAAATTGTTTAGGCATTATCTTTTATTCCAAAAACACTTTTTACCTCATCGTGACATTTTTTTCAATTTCGTTATTAATTGACTTTTCCATGACAATAAGGTGACGATTTGTACTGTTTGGACTGTAAAGAACAGAAATTTTCTCAACGGCTTTGTGTTTCATAGTTGATTATTGTTGCAATTTATTTCACCACCAACTTCCCCCTTTCCCTTCAATGCTCACTTTATACAAATACAATCTACTTTCCCAACCTTCAATATATAGCTACATCTAATCATTCATTCAATAAGCTCCAAACAATTTTACATAAAAAAAGCCACTCAAAATCAATTGAATGGCTTTACGTCGTACTTTTATAAGAACCGCTTTCGCAGTTAGTTTTCATTGTATCATTCCACAAGGGTAGAATCACCCACTTCCTCCAATGTAGGTTCAGGCGGTGCAAGAACAAAAGCAGAAGCCCCTTGATTGAAGGCAAAACTCAACATTCCATCCACTGCATAAATTTCATCTTCCCCTTCCAAGCGCACATAAGAGGTAATCTCAGGGCGTTGTTGCTGCTGCTGCATTTGCTGTCGTGGATCAGCACCTGCTGGTGTTTTGGGTTGAGCAACGGTAAATTTACCCACATACAAATCCAAACTCGTTTTATCCCCTTCCATGACCTTCAATCGGGTTGTTTCGCTGCCTTCGACTTTGTATTCTGCCCACTTGTCTTTGTTTTTGGAGACAACCCGCTGCGGTTTGACCGTTTCAAGCATCGCAATCATGCTATTTATCCTGCTGCTGTCACCTGCTTGAATTGCGCCATTTTCGTCCGTCACCGTCCAATTACCAGACCCATCCTTCACCATTTTAATTTCCTGTCCACCATTGTTTTGTGGAGATAAATAAACGGCTGTCACTGCATCGGGGTCAATCGTTACTATTTCCTCTTTGAAGGTGCTGCTGCCTTTTTTGCTGTTTTGTAGCAACATCAAAGCCACTAAAGCTGCAAGCAATCCTACAACTCCAATCAATAAGGTATTGGAAAATCGTTTTTTTGACATTTCTTTTTATTGTGTTAAGGTTTTTGTGTTGGGATGTTGATGTATTAAGGTATTAATGTTGCTTGTATGGGTTTTGTTTTTTTGTGTTCCCGAATAAGGTCGTTGAGTATTCCCACAAAATTCTTGTGATCTCCGTGTCATCGTGCCTCTGTGTTCAATTATACACTCATTCATCTCCAAATTCTTATAATACTCTCGAACAAGATTCCTACGGAATGACAAATTAAAAGAGAAGAATCTCTGTGTCACCGTGCCTCTGTGTTCAAAAATCAACCATATTTTTCCGACATCCATTTCATTTTCCTTCGGTTACGGATTTGAGAGCGAATAAATCCATAAAAAACAATCAAGAAAATCGGCAAAAAGAAATTACCATATTTTACAAAACTTCTTTCACTATCACTCAACTCCTTTTGAATCGGTCGAGAAGTAACAACCTTATTTCGCAAGTCTGTCAAACCTGTATCGTCTGACAACCAATCAATTCCATTCGCCAAAAAGTTGATATTATCAGGCTGCAATCCTTGTGCTTGTTGCCCGATACCATTCACTGCAAAATCACCGTCCCCATATACCACCATTTTCGACAAGCCCTTTTCCCATACACCTGCTATGGTCAATCGAGAAGTAGGAAAATCTGCGGCCGTCCATTCTTTTTGCAGGGTAGTTGCATCGAAAGTGATAGGCGGTTGTGCCATACCCGATCTATCTGAAGTATAAGCAATTGGAGTGAATTTTGCCTCCGTATCCGTTGCAGTATAGGTGATGGAACTTGCAAAAGGTAAAATCAACTGCTCCAAACCTTTGGTAATGGGGTGGTCCGAAAAGTTTTTAATCAAAGGAAGGTAAGGGAATTTTACCTGTTCATTGATGGTAAAAAATCCTTGCTGCCTCTGCATCGTAATGCTTCCACTGTTCACATCCATCACAAAATTGGGATTGACGGTGATGCCCTTCGATTCGAGCCACGTTTCTAAACCTGTATAAACCTCTGTCCCAGAGCCTGTTTGTAAATCTGCATTAACTCGATTCAAGGCAATCAATACACCTTTGCCAGCGTTCACAAATTTATCAAGATTCGCAAGTTCGGCAGGGGAAATCGTGTCTTTTGGAGCAACGATGACCAAGGTTTCAAAGTCTGTCACCAAAGCCGTATCGCTCAACAAAGCAGTTTGGGCGTTGTACAACACATCCAAGGTTTCTTTTACTTGCTGCATTGCATCCAATCCAGCTTCTCCATGTCCGCCCACAAAACCAATCTTGGGCTTATTGGTAGCCGATATTTTTTTGATGGCCGAAGACATAGCATATTCCATTGCGCCTTCTTGCGAAATGATGGGAATAACTTCCGATTGGTCTTTGTAGCTGAACTTTGCGCCCAAATAAACGCGTTGTTGCTTCATCTGATCCCGCTCACGCATATTCACCATCCCAGGTTGCATTCCTTCCTTCATCGCCTCTTGTTCCAACTCCTCGCTCTCATTGGGGTTCACAAACTTGTATTCGATATTGCCACCCGAACGATTCGAGTATTCGGTCAGCATGTCCTCAAAACTTGTTTTTATTCGCTCCAAATTTGGAGGCATATCTTCGGAGAAATAGGCCGTAACGGTAACAGTTTCATCCAACTCCTTCAAAATGTCTTTGGTTGCTTGACTCAAGGTATAACGTTTGTCACCCGTAAAATCCAATCGAAGGAAATATTGACTGACCAAAAAATTGAGTAAGATGATGATGGCTAAGACCAGTAAAACCCGCAATCTGATTCCACCTTTGGTTAGCATAATATTGTTATTTTTTTTGAATTAAAATTTAAGATAAAAGATTTCAGAAGCAAAGAATTAGGATTGAAATTATCTTTTGTCTTTCTTCTCATGTCTTATTTGTCTAATCCACTACATTTCGTTTTGACAACATTGCTTCGGTCAAGACCAAGCAAAACGCAGTGATAGACAGGAAATATACGATGTCCTTGGTGTCAATCACTCCTCTAATCATCGAATCGTAATGCACCCGTAAACTCATGTAGTCTAATAAATTGGCAAGCCAACCACCCGATGCTGCTTGCGCCAAAAAGCCAAACAAGAGGGCAAATAACAGGTTGAGCATCAACGACAATAAGATGGCTACGATTTGATTGTTGGTGATGCTGCTCGCAAACAAGCCAATACCGATATAGGCACTGCTCATCAACAAAATTCCCAAGTACCCTACCAAAACCGCACCGTGATCAACAGAACCAAGCCATGCAGCAGTGAAGTAATAGGGTAAACTGAAAACAAGCGTCACTGCAACCAATGCCAAACACGCCAAAAATTTACCGAAAATGATTTGCCAATCCGTCAAAGGGTTGGTTAGCAAGAGTTCGATGGTTCCCGATTTCTGTTCTTCTGCAAACATTCGCATCGTCAATGCAGGAATGAAAAAGAACAAAGCCCAATAGGCAATGTCGAAAAAAGGAGCAATGCTCGCTTGTCCTCTCAAAAAAACATCTGCTCCAAAGAGCCAAGTGAAAAATCCACTAAAGCCCAAAAAAACGACAACCATGATATAGGCAATCAAAGAATCAAAAAAAGTGTTGAATTCCCGTTTTGCTATGGTGAATATTTTGTTCATTGTCACTTTTAAATTAAAATAAGTTTGAAAATTACCCTTCGTATTCCGTCAAGCGTCAGTCGTCCAACGTTTTACCCCATCGTCACATTCCTAAACACATCCTCCAAATCTCTTTCGATGGGAGTCAATTCGGTGAGAATCCACTGATTGTCCACACACATTTCAAAAATAGCTCGCCTTGAACCCACTCCTTGTTTACTTTTCACCTCATATAGATTTCCAGTTCCCGACCAGTCCACCAACTCTACAGTGTTGATGCTGCTCAATCGTTGAAAAACCTCATTTGGACTACCTTCTTCAATGCGAACTCGGCTGATTTCGGCACCACTCGCTTGCTTCCGCAATTCGCTTGGCACTCCATCCGCCACAATTTTACCATCGTTGATGATAACGATTCTATCACAAGTAGCTTCCACTTCTGGGAGAATGTGGGTGCTGAGAATAACCGTTTTCTGCTCGCCCACTCGTCGAATCAACTCACGAATTTCTACGATCTGGTTGGGGTCAAGCCCCGTAGTCGGTTCGTCCAAAATCAATACTTCTGGGTCGTGAATCATGGCTTGCGCCAAGCCCACTCTTTGACGAAAACCTTTGGAGAGTTCGTCAATTCGCTTGTGTTTTTCCTTGTCCAATCCACAGACTTTTACCATTTCTCGGACTCTTGCATTGATATTGCTTTTGGCAACACCTTGAATTGCTGCTGCAAACTGCAGGTATTCAATGACAGGCATTTCGAGGTAAAGCGGATTGTGCTCGGGTAGGTAGCCAATGCACTGTTTGATGGCAGCCGCATCGTCTCTGATAGAGTAGTTTCCTACTTTCACATCGCCCTCAGAAGCAGCCATGTAGCAGGTGATGATTTTCATGGTAGTTGTCTTGCCAGCACCATTCGGACCGAGAAAGCCCAATATTTCCCCACTTTTCACTTCAAAGGAAATACCGTCCACTGCCCGTTGAGTGCCATATTTTTTTACCAAACTTTCAACTTGTATATTCATACTGTTGGAGATGTAAGTTTAATTTTCTGATTGTAGATTTCGGACTGCAAATATAAAAAACGTAAGGTAATTATGTCATATCGAAATACGCAGTTTTTGCTTACTTTTCTGCAAAAATTTAGAGTGAGATGCAAAAAAATGAAGCTATAAAATATTTCCCTTATGTAACGATCAAAAAATAAGTTGTGCATTTGAAATTTCCAACAATCTGATTTAGGAGTGGTTTTTTCATTTTAATTCTTATTCTAATTTTTATTCGTTTCTTATTCAATCTTTTGTTTCAGTCTCTTTATTTTTTCGTTTGGAAAAGGTTCTAACCAATCTATCGTTTTGAAGGGAGAGTAAGAAATAGCAATAGCTGCTAAATTTTTGTCGGGTTTGATGTAGGGTTTGAGGGGACGGCCATTCAGTGCTACTTTGATATCTGCTTGAACCGTTGCATCTTCCATGCCGTTCTTGCGGTATTCTTGTTTCAGATAATGAACAAATTGAAGGATCATATCTGGATGTACTTCCATTTTCCGTTCTTGCTTTTCGCTGAGGTAGTTGTTGGGGAAAATGGTCCACGTTTTACCAGTTTTTGGGTCTGTTCCTTTGAAGTAAGCGTGCGCTCGTTTGTGTCGGAGCATCATTCTCCACGAAAAACGATGCCCTTGTTCTGTCCATGCCACGTTGTTGGGATAGAGATGGTGTCGAAGGGGAAGTGCTATTTGCAGTAAACAATAGACAAGGATAAGCCCAAACGCCCATTGAGGGAGTTTTGAAGGAGTTGCATTGTCTTTTCCGTTCTCTTTTTTAGGCGAAAAAGAGGGAAACCATGCTTCCAAGTATTTTCTGCTCCAATTGGCCGAGAAAAACATCAGGGTCATGGCAATGGATAAAATGGGAAATATGCCAATGTCGAACAGTATTTTGTTGATGAGGTGAAAGAAAACAACCATCACCAAAGCAAAAACACGGGTCCTTTTGAAGACAAGTAAAGGAACAATGCAAAGATCAAAGGCCAAGCCGCCATAGCTGATGAAGTAAGCAAACCAATCTTGGGTGACTATATCGCCAATAAGCCAATAATTGTACTTATAAGACAACCAAGTTCTTATGGGTTCTGCATTGAACCAATCGGCATTGATTTTTGCCAATCCTCCAAAAAAATAAACTACTGCCATCTGGAACTGCAATAAGAATACAGGCCAGAAATGAATGGTATTGGTGTGAATATCAGGATGCTGCTTTGCATCCAATGACCACGCACGATTTGCAGGAAAAATTGCCATCATCACACTTACCAGACATATCAAATATGCGTGATTCAAATAATCGGCGGTGTCTATCAAAAAGGTATATATTGTTCCGACTGCAAATAGGATGGCACTGATACGGTATTTCCAGCCCAACATTATATTGATTGACAGAACGCCCATGATTGCCCACAGTATATACATTCCCCAACCTGGTAACGGATGTACCCATCCAAAACCGTAGTAGGTGAAGTGCATTTTGGGGGCAATTTGAGAATCGTATATCCACCCTGATGCAAAGTTGTTGATGACATCTATAAGCATGGTTGCCCCAAATACTATGCGAAAAAATACTAGAGAGGCGATGTCTATCGGGCTTGAGAGTGCTTTGAAATTCAATGGTTTCATTTGCAGATAATATAGAATTGTTGACACAAAGCTACTACAAGTAGAAAGAGATTTTAGAAAAAACAGGCAATAAAATGGAAATAATTGAAGATTTGAAGGAAGAAGCGGTCAATATTCCAACTCTAAATCTACCACATTCTTCAATTTTTGCTCACCTGCCGCAAAGGATAAAACATTGTTCACCAATTCATCCCACCGAGCTGTTTCTGAAAATGGTGAGCCTGCTCGGTGTGGTGACAATACAATGTTGTCTAATTCGTGAAATGGAAATTGGTAGGGATATTTTCTTCCTTGTTCATCTGGATTGGGTTTGTAATTATACCATACATCTATTGCAGCACCTGCAATGGTTTTACTTTGAAGTACTTCAAAAAGAGCTTTTTCTTGGACAATGATTCCTCTCGCCACGTTTACCAAAAGCCCTCTTTCCCCCAATAGTTTCAGTTCCGCTTCTCCAATCATGCTCTCTGTTTTTGAAGTATGAGGCAGTGCAATAATGAGTGTGTCAATATGCTGTAAGAAATCATGTAGCTCCTCGGAAGTAAATTTGTTTACATTTTGAAGTGCATCATTTTCTGGGTGTTGCTTTTTCCAATTTCTTTTGAGTATGGAAAATTCTACGCCAAAAGGGGTCAGTAATTGATGCACATTTTGATTGATGGCACCATATCCCAATAAGCCAATTTTGCGTTTGTAAATAGACATGGAGGGAGAGTTTTCATCGCCTGTTCGCCAAATACCTTCTGCCATCCATTGGTGGTGTTGAACGATTTGGTTGCTGAGTGACAGCAGTAGAGCTACTGCGTGCTGTGCGGTTAGGTGGGCATGTCCGTGACCATTGATAAGCATAACAGGTCTTTCTTGATTCAGTTCTTTCATCATCGGGAGTAGGTGGTGAATACCTGTACCTGGATTGATGAATAATTGCAAGTTTTTTGCTGCCCACAACCATTCCTTTTTGGGTTGCCAACCTATCATGATGTGTGCCTTCGTTGCGTGTTGTTCACAAAACTTATCCATATCTTTTTTCTCCTGCGAATCAGTTGGAAACCAAAATTTTAAATTTGGGATAACTCCCAATCGTGTTTGCAACATTGTCTTCAATTTTTTGTCTGGCGACCAAAGAAAAAGTACATGTATGATGTTCATGAATAGAAAGATTTGTTTAAATGTGATTTATAAACAAAAAAAAACGAATAATAATTGAGTCGTTTGGGTACTGACTGAATTATTACTCGTCTTTTCTTTTGCTTCAAAATATAAAATATCTTTAAGCTAAACTTTTATACCTCTTTCTTTTACAGATATTTGGTATGAGGCAAGAGCATCTTTTAACTGCTCAATCTTCTCGTAGTTAAGTGTATAGTAGATATACTTACCTTCTCTACGGGTTTCTACGACCTCCGCATTGCGAAGAATTCTCAAGTGTTGTGATGTGATTGACTGCTCCAAATTGAGAGTATTATAAATTTTATTAACATTAATAATTCCATTTTTGTCAATAAATTCAATAATGGACAATCTCAAAGGATGGGCGATAGCTCTGAGCAATTCAGTAGCATAATCCAAGTTGTGCTGATTTAAAGCTGCCATTTTAATTTTGTTTTTAATAAGTAACAATAAGGTATATATAAAATAAAAAAATTTAAGGTTTCAAAAATAAAAAAAGTCCTGTTATAAAACAAATTATACCAGGACTTTCTTAGTTAACGATATTTTATTTAACTAACGTGCTAATTCCTCAACCAATTGTGCGATTTCAGCAATCCGGTCATGGTTCAAAGCATAGAAGATATATTTGCCATCTCTCTCTGTTATAACGACTCCTGCTTTACGCAAAATAGCCAAGTGTTGAGACGCTACTGATTGTTCAAGTCTCAATTTTACATAAATCTCAGTTACAGTGAGTTTTTTATGTTCTTCCAATAAATGAACTATGGATTGGCGAAGCTTATGATTCACAGCTCTTAAAACCAAAACTGCTTTTCGAAGCAAATCGTAGTTCAAAGTAATAGGATTGTCAGAATCCTTGCGGATAACTACTGTATTAGCTAAAGTTCCCATTTTAAAAAAAATTTAAAAAGTTAAAAAAAAAGTGCGTATTTTAGAAAAGCATATCTACTTTTCTTTAGTTCCCTTATATACAAAGATACGGAATATTTCTTAATATTAGAAGAAATTATTATCACAAACGATTAAATATTTTTTTTGTTTTATGTTTTGGTAAATATTTTTTTAAGTAGTAAGGTTCATAATAGGCTATATCCTCAAATTCATTCTGAATAAAATGCTGATAAGCAATAGAAACAAGGTTTACTGCAGAAAAATATATATCCGTAAAAAACACAGCATTGGGATGAGTAAGTATGGTTGTACATTTAGCTGAACCGTTACCAAAAAACAATACTTTTTTTTGAGATAAATAACTTTCAAAAGAATCGCCTTCAATAATTTTTGCATGTTTAACCTCTAACTCATCTAATTTATTGTCATACACAGATGCATAAACTTCCATGCGTCTTGCATCCATCATCGGAACACAATAAAAATCTTCGTATTTATGACCATATTTTTCTATTGCCACAAAAGCCATTGCCCTTAAAGTATCTACTGCAATCAATGGAATATCCAGCGAATAACACAATCCCTTTGCAGTAGCAGCCCCAATTCTCAAACCTGTATAAGACCCAGGGCCATCGCTGACTGCAATTGCAGCCAATTCGGTCATACTCACAGAAGATTCCTGCAATATTTCTTCAATGAACAAAGTGAGGAGTCCTGCATGTTGCAGTCCTTCCTTTTGTTCTTTTTCGGCAAATAATGTTCCATTTTTAGTCAAGGCAACAGAACAGTTTTCCGTAGTCGTATCAATACATAATATCCAGTTCATAATTCAATTTAAACACTTATTAATGCCATATTTACCCCACATACGTCTTATGGGTTACAGCACTTTCATTAAAAAATCTAACCTTGCAACGCTAAAGCAAAAACATAGTCTTATTATTTAGAATGATTTTCCGCAAATTTGCTATATTCAGCAAATCTTGTCGTCATTATATGTACACAATGTATAAAAACCGTCGAACACACAATATCTATTCTTAATAAAAAAACTACATGCTATGCTAAAAATATACTTTTTCTACATACTTTTCCTTTTGATGACCGTTGCCAGTTGTAAGAAAGAAAACCTAATTATCATTGAAGGAGTTGAATCTATTTCTTTTGATTGTTTAACCTCTATTAACGAACATCAGATTATCAACGATTCGGAAGCATACAAATTGTTTTTGGACACATATAGGAACAATTCCCAAAATTGTCTTACTTACATTTCACCTTCAATTGATTTCACAGAAAAAACTTTGTTGGGGCAATATATTGAAGTGACTGCCTGCAACGTTTCTTCCATATCAGAAGTTTTTGCAGACCCTAGTCAAAAGCGGTATATTTACCAATTACAGGTAAATTTAGAGGGAACTTGCGAAACCCGTTTTGAGAGACTCGTCTGGATTGTAGTTCCCAAACTTCCTGATAATTACACTGTGGCTTTTGAAGCAAACTATGAAAGAATATAAAATTCAAGAAAAAATGATGCAAAATATAACCTCCAACTTCACAGTTTGGCTTATGCTGCTATTGAGTTGGTTATTGGTCTTCAATGCTTGTGGAACGTCAAAAAGAACGGAAGGAAGTACATTGAAAAAAAAATCACTGAAATTTGTTGAAAATCAATTAGAGCGAAATTTGTTTGATGCGGATTGGCTGCGGATGAAAGCAAAGATTACGGCAAATGATGGCAAACAAAAACAAAGCTTCAATGCGGATGTTCGTTTACGAAAAGACAGCGTTTTGTGGATGTCTATTTCACCTACCATTCTAAAAATTGAAGTGGCAAGAGTGCTAATTAGTCGTGACAGTGTTCAGGTGATAGATAGAATTCACAAACAATACTACGCCACCAATGTTGACTTTTTAGAAACACTGACCAACTACCCACTGAATTTTGAAATGCTCCAAAACATTCTTTTTGGAAATCCCATAGTAAAAGGTGATACAAAGTCTGTTTTGTCGATTACCAAAGAAAACTACTGTCTGCAAAATGCGCTTCAGGATTTGGCTCTGGAGCTTTGTTTAGACCCCAAAAATTTCACACTTGCTCAAATGAGTGTGAACGATACCTTACATCAACGCTATTTGAATGTGGCATTGGAGGATTACGAAGCGGTTGATAAACAAATATTTTCACACAAACGCCTTTTGTCCATTGAAGCCCCTCAGAAATATGAGGTAGATATAAGGCTTTCTAAAGTGAAGGCAAATGAAGCCCAAAAAGTAGAATTTTCGGTGCCAGAAAAATATGAAAAAGTAGAGCGTTTGGAAATAAATTAACCATAAAGGTTGTCTAAACATCGAAACAAAATGGAAATCAAAACCAATACAAAAATCAAAACCCCATTTGACTTTCAAGAACCAATCCATCATATACTGAAATATAGTTTCTTATTTGTGCTGTTTATCTTGCTAGTCGGAAAAGCAGATTTGTTTGCCCAAGAAAAAAAAGACTTGGAAAAACAAAAAACGCAGTTGGCAAAGGACATTGCTTTGACCCGAAAATTGCTCAAAAATACTCAGAACAATCAGACCCTTTCTATCAATGACTTGAAACTGCTCCAACAACAGGTTCATAATCGAGAGAAGATGATTCATACGGTTCAACAACAACTTGATATATTGAACATTAGCCTCACCGAAACGGATTACCAGATAGATTCAGTTTCTACGGTTTTGGAGGAACTTAGGGACGAGTATGCCGAATTGATTCGACACGCATATTTGTCCAACAATGCCTACAATCGCTTGTTGTTCCTGTTTTCGGCCGATAGCTTCAATGAAGCCTACCAGCGTTTGAAATATTTGCAGTATTATACCAGTCATCGCAAGAACCAAGTGGGTCAAATAGAGTTAATGAAGAAGGAACTATTGGAAAATCGGGTGCGTTTGGAATCGGAAAAGGAAGAGAAAAAAGGATTGTTGGTCGCAGAACAGCAGCAACGGTTGGCATTGAAGGTGGAAGAAGAACAGAAAAACGAAATGGTGAAAAAATTGAAGCAAAAGGAGAGTTATTTGAAAAAGAAATTGACCTCCAAAAAACAAGCCATTGAAGAATTAGACCGCCAAATCAGAGCGATTATAGAAAAGGTGACAGCTGAGGAAACGCCGATTGATAATTTGCCGAATAGAAAAATGACGGCTGATTTACTAAAATTGAGTGCTGACTTCAAAGAAAATCAAGGTAAACTTCCTTGGCCTGTGGATCAAGGAATTATCACTGGCAAATTTGGCAAACAACAACATCCTATTTTGAAGCACATCACCCTCACCAACAATGGTTTAGATATTGCTACCAAAAAAGGAGAAGTTGCACGAGCCTTGTTTGAAGGAAAGGTCAGCAATACGCTCTACAGTCCTACTTTTCAATGGGCGGTCATTGTGAAACATGGAGAATATTTTACGGTTTACTCCAATTTGGAAGAAGTGCAGGTGAGTAAAGGAGATGAAATTACGACCCGACAGGCCATCGGAACAATTTATACGGATGTAGAAGAAGGCAAAACCGAAGTACATTTGGAGGTGTGGAAAGGCAACGGAAAATTGAATCCTATCGAGTGGATTTACAAAAAATAATGCTCGGAATGTTGAATGGTAAACGATAAATGATGAATTTTGCGGTTTAGATTCAATCCTGTATCGGTTTTGAATTTTGTGTCGGTTTTAAATACACTGCAATTCATTTTCGAACCACAACAGTTTGACAATAATTTATTTGAATGAATGGCATTTGCCATTTCAATATTTTTTAAAATAACTTATCATGAATACATTACTCCTTTTTGGTATCCCAGGCGGACCAGAGTTAATTCTAATTTTAGTGGTCATTCTTTTGCTTTTTGGTGGTAAAAAAATTCCTGAATTGGCGAGAGGTATTGGCAAAGGCATCAAGGAATTTAACAATGCCAAAGCTTCTATCCAACAAGAAATAGATGAAGGAATGAAAATCGAAGAAACAAAAAAAGACAAATAAGTTTTAGCTTTGCGTTCTTTCTTTAGAGGAGAGAAGTAGGAATTAAGAAGCAAGATAAAATAATAAGCGTATCTTGCTTCTTGAAGTGTGAAACGGTCTTGCTTCTTGCATCTAAAATTCTCCATCTCAAAAGAACAACGAGTGCAACATTACAAAAACCTAAAAGTCATACAGCAAGATATTGCTGCAAAAAAAATCACCTGTGCAGAATTGGTAGAATTTTACCTCTCCAATATCGCACAATCTCAAACAACTAATGCCTACCTTGAGGTATTTGAGGAAGAAGCACGCCAAAAAGCAAAAGAACTGGACCAAAAAATAGCCCATGGCGAAAAAATAGGTCGCCTTCACGGAATGGTCATTGCCATCAAAGATGTAATTTGCTACAAAAACCACAAAGTCAGTGCTTCCTCCAACATCCTTCCCAATTTTGAATCCCTCTTTTCTTCAACGGCTGTTGAGCGTATCTTAGCAGAAGATGCGATTATCATTGGACGCACCAACTGCGATGAATTTGCGATGGGTTCGACCAACGAAAATTCTGCTTATGGAGTTGTCCGCAATTTTGCCGACCAAAACAAAGTCCCTGGCGGTTCTTCAGGCGGTTCGGCAGTAGCAGTTCAGGCGAATACGTGTTTGGCGGCTTTGGGTTCAGACACAGGCGGTTCTGTGCGTCAGCCTGCCTCTTTCTGCAATGTGATTGGCTTCAAACCCACTTATGGACGCATTTCACGACATGGATTGATTGCCTACGCTTCGTCCTTTGACCAAATCGGCACATTGACGCACAGCGTAGAAGATGCAGCTTTGTTGTTGGAAATTATGGCAGGAAAAGACGATTTTGACGGCACCAATTCCTCCAAACCCGTTCCGAGTTACAGCCAATCTTTGCAGCAAAAACCCACTGCAAAAAAACGCATTGCCTACTTCAAAGAGGCCTTAGAAAACAAAGGTTTGGATGCAGAAATCCAGCAAAAAATCAAAGATTTATTGACCCAACTTCAATCAGAAGGTCATACCGTTGAAGCAGTTTCTTTCCCTTATTTGGACTACATCGTTCCGACTTACTACATTCTCACCACAGCCGAAGCGTCCTCCAATCTTTCTCGCTTTGACGGTATTCATTACGGACATCGCTCCAAAGATGCCAAAAACATGGAAGACACCTATCGAAACTCACGCAGCGAAGGATTTGGAGCAGAAGTGCAGCGGCGTATCATGTTGGGCACATTTGTATTGAGTTCAGGCTATTACGATGCCTACTATTCCAAAGCCCAAAAAGTTCGCCGACTCATTCACGATTATACCCGCAACATTTTCAAAGACTTCGATTTTATCCTCACACCGACTACACCAACTCCCGCTTTCGACATTGGCGACAAAGAGTATCAAGACCCCGTGAGTATGTACTTAGCGGATATTTATACGGTTCAAGCCAATATTGTGGGAATCCCTGCCATTTCTTTGCCATTGTCGCATCACTCCAATGGAATGTCGTTTGGAGTGCAGTTGATGGCGGATAAGTTTGAAGAGGAGGCGTTGTTGGGGTTTGGGAAAGAGGTTGCGAACTATCAAAATCAATAATGCTTCAATGGAATTTGTAAATGCCTTAAACAGCAAAGCTTTTCAATATATTTTTTTGGAAACAGCAGAAGAAAAATTTTTACTGGCTTTTTTGAATTGCTTTGTGACAGAAAAACTGGACATTGAATTGGCTAAAATCACTTCAACAAGTATTGTTTACAGCAATTCCTTGTTTCAGTTCAAAGGCTGTTTACAAGATGGAATACTCATAGAGGCTATCAGTAGAAGAGGGAGTTTGGTTTTTCTTCAAGTAGATATTCTGAATTTACATTGGGGTGTTACAAACATAGAAATTCTCGCTACGGATAGTCTAAGTTTTTACAGCGATGAGATGGCAAAAATTCAAAAAGATGTAGAATTTATACATCTTGCTTTTATCCACTTTGATATAAATAAAAGTGGAAACCGAGAAGTCATTAAAACCAATATTTACAGTCGAAAAATGAACTTCAAAGCTCATTTTTTGTGGTTTCATTTACCTCTTTTCAACTTCGATGCTTCACAATTGACGGAATTGGAGCAATGGATTTTCTTTTTATGCCGAAGCGTTCAATGTCAAAAGATACCTGCGTACATTGATAGTCAAACGGTCAGACTTGCTTTCCAAAAGGCAAATCCCATAAGTTGGGAAAAAGAGGATTTAGACTGGTATCAAAAATATGAAACGGAATTTCCCATACGTCAAAAGAAAATCAATAACCATTATCGAAAAGCAGGTTTGCCGCTACACCCCGATTTTTTGCAAACTTCACCGCCTTATGCCAATTTGAAAGGCTGGAAACCATTTTTGAAGTCTTTGGGAGTATATCCCAAACAAGATGTATTATCGTCAGATATTAACATTGGCAATACAGACCTTACTCTTGTCTTTTCGCTATTTAGATATTGGACAAAACAGGTAAAAAGTGCATTGAATCAAGTAGTTGAAATTAAAAATGAACAAGATTTGATTAAAGATTTTCAAGAAGAACTGAAGGAAGCGGTTGTTCATCTTTATTTAGAAGATAGTTTTTTGAAGGAAGAATCTGATAAAGAATGGGGAGCAGAATTGTTGGCAAGTCTTGTCAATGTGAAACTCAATCTAAGATGGCATTTTGAATACTTGATAAAAAACACCGAATTGTTCAAAACTTCACAAGCTCTAAGAGCAATCTTGGTTTATCTTGCAGCCAATGAAATAGAGGAGATGAAAATGGATGATATATACCAGCAATTATTAGAAGAAGCAAGCAATTTGCAGGCAATTTCTAAAGAGATTGAACTTCAAAAAGAAAGTAAGTGGGTGCACATTAATGCTGAATTGTATCAAACCCGCCAAAGTCAAGTGAGAACCGTTTTGAAGAATTTGATGGGAAAGAGGATAAAGGAAATATCAGAAGAAACAAAAAATTTGACTTTCTATTTGCGAGGGGCAGAATCTTTACACGATTTGGAAAATTTAAAACAGGTTATTGCTATCAATCGAAGTTTGTTTGAATGATGGAGATAGCATTTACCAAGTCCAAGTTTCAACCAATCCCACTTTTTCGACTTTGGTGCTTAAATGAAAACAAAAAGGACAGTCAAATATTGACTGTCCTTTTTGTTTTTTTTCAAAATATTATTTCTTACATCTGAAAAGTATAATAATAAACGCTTTTGCCACCACTATACACTCCTCCAATCGTCACCAATTCGCCCTCTCTCATGTTCTCCATTATTTTTTTGAATTGGCTAACCGAACCCACTTCTCGTTGATTCACCTCCGTAATCACAAAACCTTTGCGGATGTCGGTAAAAGTACGCAGTTTACCATCCTCCAAACTTTCCACACGAACACCGCTCGGAATGTTCAATTTGGTCAATTCATCGGGCTTCAATTCGCCCAATTCTACGCCCAATTTCTCCAATACAGCAGCACTTTCTTTTGTGACCACTTTGGTATTGCCTTCTCGGTTTTTGAGTGTCACGGGAATGGTTTTTTCCCTGCCGTTTCGAGAAACGGTGATGTTCACTACATCTCCAGGGCGGTGACGACCGACCATTTCCTGCAATTCGGGAACAGAATTAACCGGGCCTCCATCTATTTTCACCACTACATCTCCCTTTTCGATTCCTGCAACAATAGCAGAACCGTCTGTAGCCAAGCTGTCCACATACACACCTTGCGTAAGATTCAAGCCCAATTCTTTCGCTAAAGTGCCGTCCAAATCACGGATGATAATTCCCAAAAATCCACGCTGAACTACACCATGTTCTCTAAGGTCATCCACTACTTTGTGAACAATATTGACAGGAACGGCAAAAGAATAACCTGCATAAGTACCTGTCGGCGTAGCAATTGCAGTATTGATGCCCAATAGTTTACCTTCCGCATTCACCAATGCACCGCCACTGTTGCCAGGATTCACCGCCGCATCTGTTTGGATAAAAGACTCAATAGGTGTTTTGGATTTTTCACGCAAAATATTGATGCTTCGCCCTTTAGCACTCACAATGCCTGCGGTAACGGTTGAAGACAAATTGAAGGGATTGCCAACTGCCAATACCCATTCACCGATTTTCGCTTCATCCGAGTTAGCCAATTCCAAAATGGGTAGGTTAGTTCCTTCAACTTTAAGCAAAGCAATATCCGTGGAAGGGTCAGTACCCACAAGAGTTGCGATAAATTTGCGGTTGTCGTGAAGAGTCACTTCAATTTCATCTGCTCCTTCAATAACGTGGTTATTGGTCACAATGTAACCATCTGCATCAATGATTACACCTGAACCTGTGCCGACTCTCGGCTGAGGCTGCCCACCTCTACCATTCGGGTTGAAAAAGAATTCATCGAAGCCATCGCCAAAAAAGTCTTTGAAAGGATTCGCTCCCTGCGGATCACCTCCTCTTACGGTTCTTGCCTTTTCAGTGGATTTGATGTGTACCACTGCTGGCGTTGTTTTTTCTGCGGCATAGGTAAAGTCGGCAGGGCCAAATTTACTATCCACTGAAGAAGTAGCGTGGTTATTATTTGCAGTTGCATCGTAATTGGTCAGAGCAGCAGGTGATACTGTTCCGTTTGCATCTTGAAAAATGACGGTTTTTTGATTCAAGCCTGTCATTTGAAAGGCAGTGAGGGTTATAACGCTGCCTAAAATTGCTGCTAATACTAGCTGAAAGGTACGTTTCATAAAATATTGATTTTTTATTGGTTTATTATTGATGTTTTAAAAACTAAAAACTCTTTTGCTCTTTCTACAAAGAAATTTAAAGCTCAAAAATATTTTCTTTGAAAATCAGAATCACTTCAAAAAACTATCCACAATTCTTTTCCATCTACTAAATTATAACGTGAAAAATGTAGGATTAGTTGAAAGAAATATTCATGTTTCCTTTCGATTTTTATTAACAACAAACGTTTAAGAATTATTTTTATCGAATAAGAGTTTAACTTAATTTAACGGCAATCGTTAATTTATTTTAATATCTGTAAGCATTGAATCGTCAGCCAACTTGCATTTTCATAGCGAATCTTAACCTTTTCTTAACGCTAAGAACTCTATAAGGAAACCGCTTTCTTTACTCAATTGCGTAAATTTGCGCTTTATTTAAAAAATGCTAATAATCAGACTTTTAATAACACATTTCATATTTATCATACTATTTTTTTAATAAAAATTATTTGAACTATGCGAAATTTTTACGCTTTGTTATTATCGCTTCTGATCAGTGCTGGTGCATTTGCACAGGTAAGCGGCACGATTACAGATGGCGAAACTGGCGAACCTTTGGTAGGGGCTACGGTTCTGGTCAAAGGTACTACACAAGGTACTGTCACCAACTTTGATGGTGATTTTGCTTTAAAAGGTCTTTCTGATGGTAGCCATGATTTGGTTATGACTTATATTGGCTATACCGAACAAGAAATGAATGTAACCGTAAGTGGCGGTAAAGCTGATGTTGGAGAAGTAAAATTGGCTTCTTCTGCAATTGGCTTGTCGGCTGTGCAGGTAATCGCCTCTGTTGCAGTAGATAGAAAAACACCCGTTGCCGTTTCCACCATTAAAGCCGAGCAAATTGAAGCAAAATTGGGAAACCAAGAATTTCCTGAAATTTTGAAATCAACTCCTTCTATTTACACCACCAAACAAGGTGGTGGATTTGGTGACGCTCGTATCAATGTGCGTGGTTTTTCACAAGAAAACGTGGCTTTGTTGATCAATGGTCTTTCTGTTTCTGGTATGGAAGACAACAAAGTATATTGGTCTAACTGGGCAGGTTTGGGTGATGTGACCCGTACGATTCAGGTTCAACGTGGATTGGGTGCTTCTAGAATGGCAATTTCTTCTGTTGGAGGTACTATCAACATCATTACCAAAACAACTGACCAAGAAAAAGGAGGAAACTTCTTTTCTTCTATCGGCAATGATGGCTACAAAAAAACAGGGGTAACACTTTCTACAGGTCGTACTGAAAATGGATGGGCATTTACTTTTTCTGGCTCTCGCACTACAGGTGATGGATATATTGAAGGAACGTACATTGATGCTTGGAGTTATTTCCTTTCTGTTGCAAAAGAAATCGGAACAAACCAACAATTATTGTTTACCGTTTTTGGTGCGCCACAACGTCATGGACAACGTGACTTTTTTCATCCTATTGATGACCAAAGAGATGTGTATGGAACTAAATGGAACGATGATTTTGGCTACTACAAAGGAGAGAAGTTCTTATTTCGTGATAACTTCTACCACAAACCTCAAGCTTCTTTGAACCATATATGGGACATCAATGAGAAAACAAACTTGATTACAGCACTTTACGGTTCTGTTGGTCGTGGCGGTGGAACTGGAGATATTGGAACTGCAAGAGAATTTTTGATTCAACACGATTCTTACGGCAACCAACAATTTGACCAAATTGCACGATACAATGCAGGTTTGAGCAACGAAATTGGCTTGACCGATTTCCCTGACCTTACGTATGAAATGGCTGGAGGTTCATCAGGTTCTGGTAGAATTATTTCTGCTACAAATGGAGGTATCATCAAACGTGCTTCTATGAACGAACACGAATGGTATGGTTTGCTTTCCAACTTATCTCACGACCTATCTGATAACCTAACTTTGACTGGTGGAATTGACTTCCGTTTTTATACAGGTAGTCACTACCGTAAAACCATTGACTTATTGGGAGGTGATTATTGGTTTGATGATGACAACATCAACAACAAAACAGATTGGGTAGATCTCAATGCGGATGGCATCAAAGATGCCAATGAATATGGTGTTTTAGTACGTCCTACCAACGATGCGTCTTCCTTCTTTGGTTCTGTTCCTGATGATCAAAAAATTGACTACTACAACGATGAAGACATCAATTGGTATGGTCTTTTTGCACAATTGGAATATTCAAAAGGTCCATTGTCTGCTTTCCTTTCTGGTGCTTACAATGCAACACAAATGCGCCGATACGACTTTTTCTTGAAAACACCAGGTAATCAAGTGACCGATTGGTTGAACTTCTCTGGTGGAAATGCAAAAATTGGAGCAAACTACAATATTGACGATAACCACAACGTATTCGTAAATGCAGGTTATATCTCTCGTGCGCCTTACTTCGATGCCTTGTTCCCTACCTTCAACAACGATGAACCCAACGAAAATCCTGTAAACGAAAAAGTAGTGGCTTTTGAATTGGGCTATGGCTTACGCACCACTGGTTTTGCAGCAAACCTGAACGCTTATTACACAGATTGGAGCGACAAAACTGAATCTCTTTCAAGCAGAGATGCTGGTGGTCAAATCTTTTTTGCAAGCCTTTTGGGTGTAGATGCAAACCACAGTGGAGTAGAATTGGACTTCAATGCTCGTATTACCTCCAACATCAAATTGACTGGTTTTGCAGGAATCAACAATTGGGAATGGAAAAATGATCCTAATGGTACGATTACAGACGAAAACCAAAATGTATTGGGTGAGGCTACTTACTACATTGATGGCTTGAAAGTAGGTGGCTCTGCTCAAACTACTTTAGGCTTGGGTACAGACATTAACCTCGGTAATGGATTAACATTCAATCTTCAATGGTTTGGCTTCGACAATCTATATGCAAATTACAATCCTTCAAACCGTAGCAATCCAGATCTCAAAGGTATTCAAGCATTGGAATTGCCTTCTTATAGTCTAGTAGATGCTGGTTTCGCTTGGAAATTCAAATTTGCAGGTTTGGATGCAAGGGCAAATGTAAATATCAACAACTTATTTGATGAAGAATACATTGCAGAAGCACAAGACAGATACCGTGCTGGTGACTCTACGGACAAATTAATCAGCGACACCAGTGGTTGGTACGGTTTTGGTCGTACTTGGAACGCAGGTTTGAAAATTTTCTTTTAGTAGATAGTGATTGGTGATTAGAAACTGGTAATTGAATCGGTTTCTAAACAAAACACAAAAGCCCTTAGCATTGCAGAATGTTAAGGGCTTTTTTTGATGTAAGCATTTGAAAATTCAATCTACTACTCCCACTCAATCGTTCCTGGAGGTTTTGAAGTAATGTCATACACCACCCGATTGATGTGTGGCACTTCATTCACAATTCTTGTAGAAATCTTCTCCAAAACATCGTAAGGAATTCTTGCCCAATCCGCCGTCATTCCGTCCGTACTTGTCACGCCACGCAGCGCAATAGCCGTATCGTAAGTGCGTTCATCCCCCATCACTCCCACACTTCGGATACCTGTATAAACTGCAAAGTATTGCCAGATGTGTTTATCCCAACCTGCTTTAGCGATTTCACTGCGATAGATAAAATCTGCTTCTCGCAAGATTTCTAATTTTTGCTCGGTGATGTCACCTATTACCCGAATTGCCAAGCCAGGCCCAGGAAAAGGTTGACGTTCGGTGAGATAGCTCGGTAAGCCAATCACACGCCCAACTTCTCGCACCTCATCTTTGAACAAATCTTCCAAAGGTTCAATAATTTCTTCAAAATCAACATGGTCAGGCAATCCACCTACATTGTGATGGCTTTTGATGGTTGCGCCATGTTTGCTGCCGCTTTCGATGATGTCGGCATAAATAGTGCCTTGTACCAAATAGTCGACCTTGCCGATTTTTTTGGCTTCTTCTTCAAAAACTCGGATAAACTCTTCTCCAATGATTTTGCGTTTTTTCTCTGGGTCGCTTACCCCCGCCAACTTCGACAAGAAACGCTCTTGAGCATTTACCCGAATCAATTTGAGCTTGAATTCGCCTTTGAAGAATTCCTCTACTTCATCGCCTTCATTTTTCCGCAATAGTCCATGATCTACAAAAATACAGGTCAACTGCTCTCCAACGGCATGGTGAATCAAAGCGGCAGCAACTGAAGAATCTACACCTCCTGATAATCCGCACAAGACTTTTTTACCTCCAATTTTCTCCCGCAGTTCTGCAATTTTCTCTTGGGCAAAATCTCCCATAACCCAGTCGCCTTTGCAGCCACAGATATGGTAGAGAAAATTTTGAAGGATTTGAGTGCCATAGGGTGTATGGACAACTTCGGGATGAAACTGGACTCCATAGATTTTCTGGACATCATTGGCGATTGCACCCACAGGACAGGTATCCGTTGAAGCAATTGTCGTAAAACCCGTTGGCGGTTCGCTCACATAGTAGGTGTGACTCATCCAACAGGTAGATTCTTTTTCGACTCCTTCAAACAGGATGTGGTCGGAGGTGACATGCAGTGGTTTTTTGCCATATTCCCGTTCCTCCGCTTTTTCTACTTTTCCCCCCATCAAATGACCAATCATTTGAGTGCCGTAGCATATCCCAAAAATGGGAATGCCCAAATCGAGAATAGCTTTGTCTATAATGGGTGCATCGTCTGCATAAACAACACTTGGACCGCCTGTAAAAATAATTCCCTTGGGATTTTTGGATTGGATTTCAGCAGGAGATGCATCCCACGGTAGGACTTCGCAATAGACTTTGGCTTCTCTTACTCTTCTGGCTATCAATTGGCGATACTGTGCGCCAAAATCTAAAATAAGGATTGTTTCGTGCTGCATGGCAATATTTGAGGTTGCTAAATTGCATGCAAAGATAGACAATGGATGAAAATTAAAATGGCAATAAAAATAAATAATCAATCAATGATTGGGTTATTTGAAAATAGAAGGTAATAAAAAGTAAACAGCAGTCCCTTCTCCTTCCCTAGATTGCAGCCCAATTTCTCCATTGTAAAGAGATACAATTTTCTTACAAATAGCCAAGCCTATACCTGTTCCTTCATAACTTTGCTTGTGTAATCTTTGAAAAATGCGAAATATTTTTTGTTGTTGTTCTGCTTCAATTCCAATACCATTGTCTCTGACTTCAATGTACTGACGGTTGCGTTTTTGATAGGTATGAATATAGATATGACAAAGGCGATTGGGATCACTAAATTTCAATGAATTTTCAATCAATTGAGTCATCAGCCATTGAAAATGTTTGGGTTCGATACTCATAGTAGGCAATATATCTATCTGAACCTTCGCTTTTGCAGCGTCTATTTTGGGTTGTAATTGTGTCAATATTTTTTGAAGGGTTTCATTAGTATCAATTTGCACAACTTTTGCTTCGTTCAATGACAAAGTAGTGTATTTCAGAAGGTCTTCCAGTAATTTGTGCATATAATTTGCTCCTCCTTCAATGTATTGCAACAGTTCTAACACTTCTTCATTGAGTTGTTCTTTGTATTTTGAACTCAACAAAGTCGAAAATCCAGTGATGTTGCAAAGAGGTTCTTTTAGATCATGTGCCACAATAAAAGCATATTGTTTCAACTCCCTGTTATACTGTTGTAATCGTTGATTTTGCTCTTCAATTTTAATATGCCTTTCTACCAATACATCCATTTCTTCTTCTTGCTTGCTTAGAATCGCCTGAACTTTCTCCTTCTGTTCGGGGTAAAAATACTGTGATTGAAGCTGAATGAGTTGATCTTGATAATCTATACAATTCTCCCACCATTTTCTTTCTTTACAGTATTGTATAATGATTTCCAATACTTCTTTCTCTTCCACTATATGTTGGTGCTCACGAGCATTCAAAAGGGACTTTTGGAATGATTGGTAGGCATCATCATATTTCTGCTGACCAAGATAGGCTTTTCCTAACAAACGAAGACAGACACTGATGCGTTTCAACTGCTTGAGTTGGATATTAAAATCAATAGCTTGTCGTAAATAAAGCACTGCATTATCATACTGTTTTTGCGCCAAACTCACCTCTCCAAAGTTTTCAAAACAAGCTGCTTTTTTATCCATATACAACTCGCTGTCACCCATTACCTCCAACGATTTAAGGTAATAAGGTGTCGCTTCTTCATATCTCTCCAGACACTGCAATGTTACACCGATGTTGATATACGTATTTAATTTATTTTTTTCTTCAAAACCCTCTGCACGCTCCATTGTTTTTTGGTAAAACTTCAATGCTTTTTCATATTTTCCTTGCTCAAAAAAAGCTGTTCCAATATTGGAGTAAATAAAACATTCCTGTCCTTCGGTATGTAAACTCAAGGCTTTGAATAGAAAATGTAGCGCATTGCTGTGTTTGTTTCTTCGGAGATTTAGTAGCCCCAAATTGCTGTAAACATGTGCGGTAAATTCGTCTTTACCCAGTTCTTCTGCCACTTTAAGCGCACGGATATACTGTTTTTCTGCCTTTTGATACTGCTCCAAACGGTGCCAATAAAAACCCCATTTAATCGTTAAACGAAACAGATTTTTTTTATCATTCGACTGTTTAGACAGTGCAATGGCTTCTTTTACCAGCACTTCAATATTAGATGGTATCTCATTGATACCCTTATCCAATAAGGCTAAGGCATGGTCTAATATAGAAAGATTTGATATTTTGGGATCAATAGTGTTTTCGCTTACAGCGGCTATCATAAGTATTCATTTGGGTGTGGTTCTCTTTTTTACGAACTTGAATCAAATAAGTTTTTAATTTTGATTTAGTACTTAAATTTTTCCACCATTATTGCTAACCATGCTGCTTCAATTCTCCTTCAATTGTCAGTACATGCTTCTTCAATTTTGCATCCTTTTTCACCAAAAAGCCCACACCCAATAACCAAATCTCCTTGTCCAAACCTTCAAAAGATTCGTAATATTTGAGTTGGTCAATTTGGTTGATGGCTTGCTTTAACAAATAATCCATTGTTCCTTTTTCACCATATTTGAATTCGATGATGTAAATTTTCTTGCCCAAATCTAAGGTGCAGTCAATTCGCCCTTTATCTGTTGCATCCTCCAAATTAGGGCGCACACCTAACAGTGTCATTACCAAATAAAACAAACCGTGGTAGTAGGCTTCACTTGCTTTATTGCGATGTTGATAGGGCAATGCACCAAAAAGTGAGCGAAGGAGCGTTAAGAATCCCTCTTTATCATTTGCTTCCAAAGCAGTTCTCAATTTGATTGCTTTGTAATGAATAGAATTGGTCGTATCTGCTGAAAAAGCACTCAAAATAAAGGCGTTGAAGGAATGTCGGACTTCATAATTGGGGTAAGTCAAAGTATATAAATCTCCTATCTCTGTTTCCAAAAGGTCTGTCACTGTCAAATAACCTGTTTCAAACAATAGTTTCTCCAAAGGAATTTTCTGCTCTAAATCATAACTACTGTCTAAACCAACTGCTTCCTTATTTTCAAACTCCTCCATCGTAGGAGCCTTTTCCCTTTCTTTAGAGTATTTCTCTTTAATCAATTCCATCAAAATAGTGGGTGTACCCGTTTCAAACCAATAGTTTTTGAACTTTAAATCCTTGAAAACATTGACAATAGAATAGGGGTTGAATATTTTGTTCTTTGCCTCCCAAGAATAACCATCATACCAATATGTCAATTTCGCCAATAGTTCATCTTCACTTATTTTTTCCTCTTGAGCAAAGGCTGCAATATAGTCTCCAAAATAATCTTGTAAATCCACTGGAGTAAATCCCACAATGTTGTTGAATGGCTTCAACAAACTCACATCTTTCATTAGGTTTATGACCGAAAAGATAGACATTTTGGCAAATTTAGAAATACCTGTCAAAAACACGAATTTGATTTCGTTGTTACGAGCTTTTAAAATACTGTAAAAATCTCGCAATGAATTTTGGTATTTCGTAGCCAACTCTAAATCAGCAATATGTCGAGCAATTGGAGCATCGTATTCATCCACCAAAATCACCAACTCTTTACCCGTTTTGTCATATACATCTAAAATCAAATTTCTTATTTTGCTCAGATAATGAGAAGACGTAAGACTTATATCATACCTTTCCCCAAATCGATCTAAGATACTTGACATTTGTTCTTCAAATAATTCAAGCGATTTATAATTCAAATCTCCAAAATCAATCCGAAGCACAGGATATTCCTTCCATTCTATTTTATCTTCAATCCAAAGCCCTTTGAACAATTCCTTTTTGCCTTGAAATAAAGCCTCCAAAGTACTAATCAACAAAGATTTTCCAAACCTTCGAGGGCGAGATAAAAATACATACGAACTGTAATTGATTAAATCATATATCTCCTTAGTTTTGTCCACATAAACATATCCTTCCTCAATCATTTGGGGAAAACTCGACTTAGCTAAAGGTAATTTTTTCATCTGCATCAATTGGATTCAATCTATATTGTGTTAATGCTTGTGTGAAGATAAAGGTTTCTTTATACTAAGAAAACCTGTATCCAAAAAGGGAGGTGTGGTGAAGGTAAGGGATAGAAAAAACCGTATATTGGCAACAGAGCGAATATTATTAACTCACTAAACAATCATCTCAAAATAATATTTAATATTACAACACTGAAAAATGATGTGTTACTGCAATTAGAATCAAAAATAAGAAACCCTTACCCCTCATAAAATATCAATCCACCAATCACTACCCTACCGACTTCGGCACCGCAAAAACCAAGTTCCGCCCCTTATAATGCTCCACCAACTGCCGATAAATCGGACTATGCTCCAATACATCCGTATTTCCAATCAAAATCAAATGGTCTTGCGCCCTCGTCAAGGTCACATTCAAGCGTTTGTCCACCGTTTTGTCCTCATTCAAGACAGGTAAATAGCGCAATTGGGAAAAATCATTCACTGCAAAAGAAACAATAATAATCCGCTTTTGACCACCTTGATACCGCTCTACCGTATCCACCGTAATGTCTTGATAATCTTCGTCATCCAACTGTCGTCTAATTTCTGCAATTTGCGAACGGTACGGCGTGATTACCCCAATCGCATCCTTCAAATCTTCGGGCGCAAACAAAGGTGCAAGCTGATTCAACAACCATTTCACCGTTTTTGCCTCCTGCACATTTCGGTTGCGTTCAGGCTCGGTATTCGTTTTGATGAAAATACTTCTATGCAACTGCAATATTTTCAGAAACTTGGGCGCACCTTCTATATTTTCCAAATAGTCGGGTATAGCGGCTTCCTGTTCGGGCAAAAAGTTCTTCAATTCCCCATTGTAAAAATATTGGTTTGGAAACGCCACGATTTGTTCGTGCATTCGCCCCTGATAATCCAACATTCCATAAGCATCCAACCAACCCATTTTTTTGCAGCGCTTCACCAACCGTTCAAACAAGGAATCCGACAAACGCTTCAATTCAATCTCATGCAAAATCTCCTTGTCCGTCACCGATGTATCTGCATTTTGCAGCACAATAGCAGGCAATTGTTTTTCGTCTCCAATCAAAATAAACTTGTCTGTATTCCCCAAAATGCCCACAATTTGCGGCTCCAACAACTGCGAAGCCTCATCCACAATTGCCGTAATTTTGAACTTATCCCCTTGCACAGCCGAGTTAGTGCCTTTTTTGACCTCCAAAAAATGCCGCAATTCACTGCTACGTTGATAAGTCAAAACGGTGGTAATGAATACCCTACAACTTTCAATGGATTCCTTCAATACCTTCAAACTGTTCGCCTTGGCAAACTTCGACAAAACTACATCGGGATGTTCGGTAGAGTGGGCAAAACCCAATCTAAAGAATTTGGGCGTGTCGGGAATTTCTTTGATTGCGGCACACATTTCGTCCACCGCACGGTTGGTAAATGCCAGCAAAAGGATTTTCTCTTTCGGGTCTTTCAACAGTTGTTCCACCAGATTTTTGAGCATGACCTTCGTCTTGCCCGTACCAGGAGGCCCTTGCAGTAAGAAGTAATCCTTTGCAGCCAAGGCCTTCTGAACCAGTTTGTTTTGACTTTCCTTCAATTCTGGAAAACTAATGTCGGGCAGTTCCCCAAACCTCGGTTGACGAGTACCCAAAAGCAGTTCTTTTTTGAAGGGCATAAGGTTCAAAAACTGCTGCAAAAGTTGATACATCGCATCATAGCTCATATTCGTCGACTCCGTTTCAACCGCCCAAAAGTCATGCACTGCAAAATGATCACCCTTCACATGCACATTCACAGGACTAAATGCCAAGCGGTCTTTACCCACTTTTTTGATGGTCGCTTTTAGAATTTGGTGACGGGTCGGCTGCAATGATCCATCCGATTCTTGCGGATACAACAGCACAAAATCACCTACTCGAAAACGAGAAACTTCCAGCGTGTTTTCGGTCTTATTGAAGTGAACCTCCACGATTCCCGCATCGGTTTCTTCAATGTGTGTGTATTGCAGAAAAGCCAAAACACCATACTCTTGTTCTTTGACTTTCAAAGGTTTGTTCCACAAAGCTGCAAAACCATTATTGCCTTTTCCCTGTCTTTCACCAATTTTAGCTGTTCGGTGTTCTCTCGCAATGAAACCCACAAACTCATAAAAATAGGTCAGTTCCAAGGTCTGTGAACTGTCCAAGGTTTGCCGAAAATTGCGGATTTTGTTCTTTTCAGTTTCCCACAGTGATTGCTGCATAAAGCTCTCCAATCGAAGTAGTTGAATTACCTGTTGTGGATGATTACTCAATTGGTATTCATACGTCACCATCGCATTGCGGAGCTTCAATAGGCGGCGTTTGGAAGGAACATCGTTGGGAACGTTGCGGAGTGGGTTTTGGTCTTTGAGTGAACTCGAATAGAGGATGTAACTCACGCCCGTATGTTTGGGATCAATGGTGTCGAGCAAGAGATTGTACGCCACCGCTTGCAGAGAATCCTTGTAATCCACATTTCGCCCACGTTGAAGCGGATCTTTACTCGTTTTAAGCTCAATCACATCTTTCCGATTCGGTTCGTCTGCATAGCTGACCAACATATCCAAACGTCCACGTATCCCAAATTTGTCGGACAAAAAGGTAGGCTCAAAAGACAGTTCCTTGGTTCTCAGTTGTTGAACGGCCTTTGTTTGCAGGGTTGCAAAGTGGTATTCGGTTTCGAGACGCAGTTTTTTGTAGTCGTCGTTGGTGAAAATGAGTGAATAGGTCGGCTTGTTTTGGATGTATTCCGAAAACAAATCCATCAACGGAGGCGCAGGATTTCCCGACATCACCTCATCCAAATAGTTGTTCACGATACTACCCCGCATGAAATAATAGTTGGTGGGGGTTCCTGCAAATTTTGCCAAAATCATCATCAGCGCATTTACCCCTTCTCGCAGGCTGCAATTCGCCATTGAAGTAGCATCTATCAAAAAATCGGGGTCGAGTGTCACCAAACTTTCTCGGCTAATCGCATAAATCGGTTCGGTTGTTTGGAAGCTGCTTTCTTCGATGTCGAGGTGCGTGAAATGAATGCGGGCATATTCCCAAACGAGCGAATGTAGATAGGTAAATTCTTCCCACAAATAGATGTTTACCTTCCCGTATTCTTGTGAGGCACAGGTGAGTTGAAAATAACGTCTATCGTTTTTGGCAGTCTGCAATTCGCCAATCTCCAAAACCATTCCTTGTAGGTAGTCAATGTGTTCGACCTTCACAAAAACGGGAATTTTCTTGGCATCGGCATGAAAGTCCTCATAAATTTCCTCCAAAACCGTAGGCACAGCCGTTTCCGAAAAATGCGCTATCAAATGACTCAAAGTGAGGATTCCCTGTTGAAGGTCACCATAGTCCAAATCGTCTTCTTTCTGCTTGTTGTTATTGACTTGCGTGCTGACATATCCCCATATCCTAAGGTTTTTCTCCAAACCTTCGGGCAGGTCAAACTGATCCATCACGACCACCGAACGCTCGTAGTCCGAACTGAATACCTGCGGCTGATTTTCTGTTAATTGCATCAACAACTCGTGGTACAACTGTGTCATTTCGACTATCAGTTCTACTTTGGGTAGCTTTTTTTGGAAGGTGGCGTAGAGGTAGGTGTAGTAGGAATGGGCGATTTGGGGGGTGATTAGTAGGGAGTTTTTTGAAGTGGTCATTAATTTGTTTTTATGCTACTTGTATTTTTATCTTCAAAGATAGCACTTTTACTAAAACTACTTTTTCGTCTAAAAATCTAAGGTAAGGTTATTTTAGCCTTGTTCAAAACCATTCTATACAAGAAAAGCCGAATTCCCTTTAAAGAGATATTCAGCTTCACTCAAAATTATTTACTGTTTTCTACCGATGAATCACCAAAGGCTTCACCATCCTTTCGCCCTTTTCTCCACTCCAATGCACATAATACAATCCATCCGCCAAAGCTTCAATGGGAACGGCTAAACGCTGTTTTCCCTCCACGGTGATTGTTTGCTGCAATTGTCCATGCGTATTGTAAAACCGAAGTGTTCCTGTAGAAACTCTTGGCAATGTAATATTCACCTTGTCTTGACTTGGATTGGGGTACAAAGTCAATGCTACGTCATTCGATGGCGGTTCTTCAATGTCTGTGAATAAGGCATCTTTGTCAAATACTACTACATAATGCTTCTTCATAATGTTGTCAAGTGGCCCCCAGGGAGATTGATATATAGTATCATGGTCTATACTAAACTGCACCATCATATCTCCAGTATGTAGTTCTTGAGCACGATACATGTTAATTCTCTTGTCTATCACTTCGTTCTCCAATGTCCAATTAGCTATCTCATGTATATTCCCTTCTTCGTCACATTTCCACAAAAAACCCTCTGTACCTTCTCTGACACCTGCCAACAAATAACCTTCTTCGGTTTGAAGACTCGAAGCATAGATAATTTTGTTGGAAGCATCTATATCGCTTCTCCACAAAAAATCTCCATTCTCATCAAATTTGCTGACATAGTAGGGCCTGTCGGAATCATAAGGAATGCTGCCTTGATTCAATCTGCCATAGACCATATAGCCCGAAGTGTTAGACACCACAAGGCTTGCTCCTATTCCCGACTGCTCTGTGATTAGCTTTCGCCATTCTACCTCTTTGGATTCATTGAGTTTCACCAATTCTAAATAATTGGCAGGATTCTGGAAATCATCTACTTGAAATTCTTCTAGCAACAAAATATAGCCCCCTTCCTCTAAGTATTCAAACCCTCCGACTCTATCTCGATAAATACCATCATCTTCGTTGAGAATGCGATTGCCTGTAATGAAAGTATGAGGTTGGGTCTCTATACATGTTGAATCAGCATGAACAAAACGCCAAACGCCCCTAGGGGTTATCTGTGTATTGGGAAACCCTTCTACAACAAGGAAGGAATTGTTGTTAGGATTGTGCGCTAAAGAAGCCATTGCGCCACCGTTATTAACTACAAACGTTCCACCTACTTGCCAAGTAGGATTGTATCTCTCCAATACACTCCCATCTTCCATAGAGATGCGGCTGCGAAATAAATGCCCAGAATAAACGCTTTGAAGTTCTGGGTTTCTCTCATAACCCACTAAGTCAAGTGTGTTGGGACTACTCTGATAGAGATAGGCAGGAAAAGAGGGAATGTTATCCGTTTTTTTGGTAATGACTTTACTCCAAATAACTTCACCCGTTTCTACTTCTATATTGAATATAATCCATCCTTCTGCAAGAGGCTGTTCATAAACAAGGTATATATTCTCATCTAAATCGAGTGTATAAGTTGGATATAACAAATTAGCCATTTTATTTCCAGTAAATGTGCTAAAGTCAGTGGATTCTGTTTTGTTTTGTGACAGATGAAGCCATTTGATAGGAGTACCTGAAAAGTTGGGAAGGGATTGGGCATTTATTAGTAGAAAAAAATGTAGAATAACTATCGCATATAATATATTTTTCATATCATTGTAGTTTAATTAAATCTTCTCCAAAAACTCCCCAACAATCACCTCCAATATACCAACAATTTTCTCCAATTCCGTCTTTTCAAAATAACTAATTTCGTCAATATAAAGATGGTTGCCTTTCAATTGAAGAAACTGCCATTCCTTGCCAGAAGTAGCCACACCATATATAGTTGGATAAGCACTTTGGTGGTTTTCATTGAAGCGTTTAGCCGCTACCATTGCAGCCGCACACTGCCCCAAAGCCTCTTCAACATCTGCTTTTTTCGCTTCAACAATGGCAAAAACAGGAGCAGTGATGAGGTAAGTATCAGATTTATTGCAGAGCAGATAATCGCAATAACCCGTCAAACCTTTTGTTTTATCCACTTCAAATTTCTCTCCCGAAAACAGCGTAAAAGCCGCTTTGTGACGTGCCACCATATTCACCAAAACTGGGAATACCATAGATTCAGACCTTGCTTTTTCTGACTTCAATGGCACTAATTTATTCATTTCCAAGACTTGTAAAAGCAAATTATTGACTTTTAATGGGGGGACAGTTGTAAATAGTTCTGTGCGTACAATAGTCAGCTCAAGTTGTTCTTCTACGTCTCGCAGCGAAAAATCCTGAAAACTTTTAGGCATAAAAATAGTGTCTGTTTGAACTTGTTCTTCAATCGTTTTTAGTAAATCATAAAACTCGTTTTTCTCCAATAATGCCATTAAATTCTTTACTTGTGTTGGGGATAAACTCAATTGAACTGAGTTTGATTCTTGTTTTTGTTGAACATCCAATGGTATTGTAGCAATCATAATATAACATCTTTTGTTGTTTAAAGATAACATTTTACCCTCTCAAAACAAAACCCCAAAAGAGCAACCCAAGTTCACTTTTCCCTTTTTTAGGTGAGAAATAAACTTTTCTCCCTAACTTCACCGTTTATTTGGTGAAATCATCAAAATAGCAAAACAAGACATACCATGCTTAAAAAATTCGTATTCCTTTTATTAGCCGCAAGTTTAACCTTTTCAGTAGGTTGCAATCGAAGTACCTGCCCCAAAATGGACCAAGGACAACTCGAAATGGGCAAAAAGAAGCACAAAACCACATCGGGTTTGTTGCCTCCTAAAGCCTACAAGAAAAAGAAAAAATAGGGAACTCCTCTTTTTCTATTCGTTTAAGTTTGTAGTTTTGCAGCCAAGTAATTTTTGAATTTCAAATTGAAGAACAACACAAACATGATACAACGAATTCAATCCATATACCTTTTATTGTCTGTCATTTTCAGCATTGTCGCTATTGCTGCCCCTATTCCCTATGCGTTTAGTGGTGAAACTGCCATGGAATTCAACGACCAAATCGCCATGATCGTCCTTGCGGCTTTGATAGCGGTGGTTAGTTTGGCCAATATCTTTTTGTTCAACAACCGCAAACGCCAAATGCTTATCTGCAATATTATCACAGGTTTGACCTTGGTAATGATTGGAGTAGCGGGCTATTTTTCGGTAGCACACGAAGCTGTTCCCGATGTTCCCTACTATGGCACTGCCCTTCCTGGTCTTGTATTGGTTGCCAACCTTTTGGCAAAACGAGGCATTCAGGCAGATGAAAATTTAGTTCGCTCGGCGGATAGATTGCGGTAAAGCTGAAGATGGGATAAAAGATTTAACATGGGAGTCATATTGGAGTAGTATATTTGTCACAATTCAATCACCAAATTAGCTCCCATGAAAACGTTTATCCTTCTATTTTCTTTCTCCTTTGTCTTCCTGTTCACCGCCTGTACTCCCCGACCAAATCAAGCCAAAAAAATTGACCTTCAAGGACATAGAGGCGCACGAGGCTTGATGCCCGAAAATACAATTCCTGCTTTTATCAAGGCTTTGGATTTGGGAGTGAATACTTTGGAAATGGATGTGGTCATCACCAAAGACAAAAAAGTATTGCTTTCGCATGAGGCATTTATGTCGTCCGAAATTTGCTTGGATTCATTGGGGCAAGCTATTCCCGATTCTTTGGCGAAGTTCTTGAACATCTACGAAATGAATGCTGAAGAAGTTCAATCCTACGATTGCGGCAGCAAACCTTATGGGCGTTTTCCGCAGCAGCAAAAATTGAAGGTCAGCAAACCGCTTTTGAGTGCAGTTATTGACACCGTTGAAGCCTATATTGCAGCCAATAAACTCGCTCCCGTTTTTTACAACATCGAAACCAAATCTGTTCCCGATGGCGATGACCGTTTTCACCCAAAACCCGATGAATTTGTGCGATTGCTTTTGGAGGTCATTGACCAAAAAGGCATTGCAGACCGTACGATTATTCAGTCTTTTGACCCTCGCACTTTGCAGGCTACCAAAGCTTTGAAGAAAGAGATGGTTGTAGCATTGTTGGTTTACAATGAGGATGGCTATGAGGCAAACATTCAGCGATTGGGTTTTTTGCCCGAAATTTACAGTTGTTATTTTCCTTTGGTGACGGACAGTTTGATGGATTATGCACGCCAACAAAAAATGAAGGTGATTCCGTGGACGGTCAATGATAGCCTCGAAATGAAACGATTGGTAGAAATGGGTGTGGACGGGATTATTACAGATTACCCTGACTTGGGGGTGAAGGTGTTGCGGTAAGAGAAAATTCAAAGTGCAAATTCAAAGATTAAACGCTGCAAATCAGTTTTTTGAGATAAGGGGCGGCTTTCAACAAACGGCTGCCATACCACGAAAACAACTCACCATCTACCAAGCGAATTTGAGTATGCGGCAGTAAAGTCTGCAAGGCTGCAATATGTTTGGTTTTGAAGGGATAAGGCTCAGAAGAAAGCAAAAGCAATTCGGGAGATAGGTTTTGTAAATCTTTGTGAGTCAAGGTCGGATAGCGGCTTTGTGGCTTCAAAACATTCTCAAAACCACAGATGGTCAACATTTCGTCAATAAAAGTTTCGCTGCCTACTGCCATAAACGGATTTTGCCAAATCAAATACAGCACTTTTTTACGCTCTTTTTGAAGTGAAAAACGTTGAAGGTCTGCAAAAGCGGCTTCAATTTGCTGCAATAAGCGTTTGCCTTCCTGCGCTTTTCCCACCAAAACCGACACCTTTTCTATCATCTGCAAAGCATCTGCAAAAGTCTGAATATCACTCATCCATACTGGAAAATGCTGCTGCAAAGCTTCAATTCCTTCTTTTGTATTTTCCTCTTTGTTGCCAATAATCAGATCGGGTTTGAGGGCTTCAATGCGGTCTATGTGAAAATTTTTAGTGCCTCCTACCCTATTTTTGGACTGAAACCATTGTTGCGGATGCACACAAAATTTGGTGATTCCAACTACTTTGTCTCCCAAACCCAAATCATACAATAGTTCGGTTTGAGATGGCACTAAAGACACAATGCGCTGAGGAGGAATTTGATGCAAACAGATTTGATTGCCCATTTGGTCTGTAAAAAGCGGTGTTGACATCTGCTCGTTTGAAGTTTATAGAAGAAAGGACTCAAAAACAAGATACGCATTTCATTGTTAACCACAAGATGTAATTTTGCAACGCTTACAAACGGATTATTCAAAAAAACCGATAATCTCCATACAATCATGCCTACTTCTAATATTTTGACCCAAGAAGAACAAATTTTCGAAGCACTTTACGAGGTGAAAGATCCTGAAATTCCCGTTATTTCGGTGGTGGATCTGGGCATCATTCCCAAGGTGAGCATTGACGCAGAAGGCTGTGTGGTCATTACGATGACTCCGACTTTTACGGCTTGCCCTGCTACTCAGGTGATGCAAAACGAAATCATTGAAGCTGTTGAATCTCTTGATTTTGTGTCTAAGGTAATCGTGAAGGTAGATTTTACTACCCCGTGGACTTCGGACAATATTTCGGAAACGGGTCGCCAACAATTGAAGGAGTTTGGCTTGGCGCCTCCCAACAAACATCATGGTAAGTTGGATTTGGATATGATTTCGGATGTGCATTGTCCACATTGCGGCAGCGATCATACTTCTTTGAAGATTTTGTTTGGGGCTACGCTTTGTCGCTCCACTCATTTTTGTTACGACTGCAAACAGGCATTTGAGGCGTTTAAGCCTGTATGATCACAGATTTTGAAGATGCAAGTTTTAACCGTTTCCATTTTAAACCTTATAGGTTTTTCTTCTATAATTTCTGCGAACTATCAATGTTGTGTGTGTTCTAAAAAAATAAACCTATAAGGTTTTACCTCATAAATATTCTTTTGTCCTATACTTTTCATTCCTTACTTATTATACCCCAAATGCACCGATCCATTGCGGGTTTTGATACGCACTTCTGTTCCTTTTGTATCACCTTTTGAAGTCGAATAACTCTCTTTGGAGCTTGTCACCTTTCCGTCAATGTGCCTCATACCTTCCTCCGAAACACTATCTGCTTGAATCTTGGCATTTTTTTCGGGAAAATAAAAATTATCTCCTTCCTTCAAACTCACATTGAAGTCGTAGCTGACAGAAGGATTGAAACCGAGCGAATAATCGGTATAGTTGCCAAACAGGTTCACACTTTTGACTTGTGGCTCAATACGGCTGACATCTACGCTGCCATATTTGGAGGTGATGTCAATGGATTTGCTCAAATTTCGCACCCTCAAATCCGTTGAAACTTGTGAACCATTCACACTTTCAGCCGAACCAATGTACCATTCATCGTAATTTGCATCTACTTCCAAGTGTTCCACCTCCTCCAAATTAATGTTAGAAGAACGGCTTTCGACCTGCAAACTACCTGCGGATTCAATGACGGCATCTACAAAACTCAAATTCAAATTGCCCTGCCGTATGTTTTCGATGTCCAACTTGCCATATTTTGCAGAAATGTTGCGGGCGTTCCAAATGTCCTTGGCGTGTAAATCACCGTGTTCAATGTCTGTCCGTAAAGCTCCTTTCACTGTTGGCAACAACACATCACCAAACCGATTTTCTATGGTTAGCTTCACTGACTCAGGAAGAAATACCTTGTAATCTACCGTCACATTTTGAGTATTCAATAGGCTATTAGTCAAGTCGGAGGTGCTGTCCCATAGGTCTTGAAAAAAACCGAGAATTCCGCTGCTACCTTTACCGCTTCCAATTTCGGTTCTGAAAATCATGAAATCCTCTGATTCAGTATTCATATCAATGTTGATGCGATCCATGATTCGCTCCACTTTGTCAAAGTTTTTTGCCTGTGCGCTAATACTCACTTCAATATATAGGCTATCCTTGTTCCATGTGTCAATTTCAATTCGCCCATACTTGTTCGCAATTTCCACTGTTGCAGTGCTGGAAATTGCTACGGTTTCTTCAATGGTTTTGGAACGGTTTGTCCATTGCTGGTCGGCAGCCATTGCAGTATTGGTAGCGAAAAATGCCATTGCAGTGATGAGAATTGTGAGGATACAAGAAGCAGAGTGAAAGAAGTGAGGTAATCGTTTATTGAAACACTGAGTTTTATCTTTTTTAATAGCTAAAGTCGTGTTTTGATACATAAACTTCCCCTGTCTTGCCTCTCGCTTCTCACTTCTCGCTTCCAAAGTCCAATTATAAGAAAATGCTGTTTTCATTTTTGTCCTCCTTTTCTGGTTTTGTATCTGGTTCTTTGTGAATTTGCTTGAGCATTTTTTCCAAAATCTTTAGGCGCAACCTGTAGTTTTGAATCATTGCTTCAATGACTTTTTCTTTGTCCAAACTATTTCTTAATTCTTCCTTCAGTTCTTCATAATCTTTGTCTAATACTTCCATCTCTTCTATGAGTGATTGGTAATCAGATTCATTCAGTATTTCGGAGGTCTGCAAAGTGGTGAGCTTGGCTTCAATCAAGGCCATGTAATGACGCTCTACTTCAGCCAATTCGGGTGAAATATCGTGTAGCGCAATCACATTGCCTTTCAATCGTATGTCGCTGTTATTGTTTGATTGAAAAAAAAGCAACAGGGCTGCGCCCAATACCACGACAATCATTGCCGCCATTCTCAATACCAGTTTGAGTGGCACCATTTTAGGGATAGATTTTTCCTTGTCAGGCGGCAATTTATCTGCTATTCGTTCCCAAAGTGCTACATTCGGCTCTTTTGAGTCGAAGGCATCCCGATGCTGCTGGACGAATATTTCTAATGGATCTTTCTTAAAATCGTTCATGTCTGATTGCTCTATGGTTGTATGGCCGAATTGCTGAATTGCTGAATTGCTGAATTGCTGAATTGCTGAATTATGCTAAAAATTGCATCTCACCCATAAAAACTTATTTATATCTAATTGATTGTCCTTGTTAAATTTTCAAATTTTAATATCCATTCCCCATCCTCGATTGCTGCTTCAATAGTATATCCCGCACTTTCCTTTTGGCTCGGCTGTACTGCGACTTTGAGGTGGATTCGGTGATGTTCAATTCCTCCGCAATTTCTTGGTGACTGTATCCTTCAAACATAAACAAACTCATCACCACTCGATAGCCATCAGGAAGAGTTTCGATAGCTCGCTGAATATCCGATACGGTAAAAGACGGAGCTTGTGGCTCATCAAAACCATTGTCATAATCACTGACAAAATTGTCTTTTTCAACTGTTTCGATATCCGTCACCATTAGTTTTTTCTTTTTGACCGCATTGAGCGATTTGTTGATGACAATGCGTTTGATCCATGCACCAATTGAAGCCTCTCCACGAAAGGAATTGATCTTGGTAAACACATCAATAAACGCATCTTGCAACACATCTTCTGCATCTTCGGGCTTGCCCATAATCCGCAGGGTGATGTTGTACATCGCCATTGCATACAACTGATATAGTTGTTGTTGTGCTTGACGATTACCTTTCTGGCAGCGTTCTACGATGTCTTTGTGAATGTTTTGGTATTGAAGTCGCAAACCGAATGGAGTTAGGGTTAATTTTAGAACCAGCCAAGTTTGAAGGTAATGTTTCCACTCACGCCGCTCATATCTGCATCTGTAGTGTTGGTGAATTCTGTATCTCCGATATACCGATACCCCAATCCAAAACCAATTCGTGCAATTTTCCAAATATTGACCTCCAAATTCACACTCGGTTCAACCACCCAAAATACATCCGACTCCACTACATCGTGGTCATAGTCAAAACCTCGCTCATAAAAACGCTCATCCGTCACACCAACCCATCCGCCACCGAGTATAATCGGAAAAGACAAATGCACCAGTTTATTGGAGTGAACTACGGGTTCAACCAACAAACCACCATAACCCATTTCATAAAAATATTCTCTCCCTGCAATGTCTATATAATTGGAATTCACATCTGTCACCAAACCATATCCAGCCAATCCTATGTTGAGCGAATGATTCAACACCACTGCCAATTGTCCACCTGTCAACAAAGCCGTCTGACCATTCACATCTGCTATTTTGCTGCTCAATGCACCAAAACCACCAAAGGCCGTTCCTCGTTTGAGGAGTGTTTCCATTTCGGGTTGAGTTTCTGTTTTTGATGTCATCACATCAGGCGTTTCCTCCATTGAGTCTTGCGCCAATACATTGTAGGTCGTACTACTTAGCAATACTGCTAACAATAAAAGATTTATGATTGATTTCATTTTAGGTTGTTTTTAAAATAGAGGGGAAAATTTAGATTTATATATTTTTTAGACTTTGGACGAAAGAGCAAAGATGCAAAAAATAAGAAGCAAGGATTTAATTGATTGATAACCAATTATTTGCACTCAATCACATCAAGGCTTTGAAACTTTGAATATCAATGTTTTATATATAAAATATTACTTCCTGCTTCTTTCGTCCAACGTTTAGCGTCCGCCGTTAGTCGTTCAATGTTTATCCACATTACCCGAACCCCTTATGTTTTTATTCACATTTGAAGGATTTCCTTTGTAGGCAACATTTCCACTACCATTGATTCTTACGTCCAAAGATTCACTTACATACACATTACAATCTCCAGAACCCGCAATTTGAATTTCACAATCTTTCGTTTTCAAATCAAAAGCATCAAATTCACCGCTTCCTGCTATTGAAACATCCAGATTTTTAGTGCTTCCTGCAATATCCATATCACCCGAGCCTGCAATTTTTGCTTCAATGCTGTGAGCATCCACTTCAATATCCAAGTCACCCGAGCCTGCAATAGATACCTTGAAAATCGTTGAAGTCAGGCCACTTCCTTCCACATCTCCCGAACCACTTAGGTACAGACCTTTCAAGCTTTTCGCCGAAACATATACTTTCACGTCATTCATATTGTCTTTCCAACTCCAGTTGTTTTTACCTTTTGGCGTTTTGATATGAACGACCAATTCTCCATTTTCGACTTCTGTGATAATATTGCCCATTTTGTCAGAAGGAGCTTCTACCCGCACTTGATAATCGCTACTTTGGGTAATCATCACATCTATGCTCCCTTTCACATGTAATACATCAAACTGCCCCACATTGCGGTTTTCTACATCGGCAAAAATGCTGGTGGTCAGCAAAAAACAAAAAACCAATGATAAGGTCTGAAAATAAAAAGATGTTTGTGATTTCATTGCATCAATAATTTTGGTTGTTAATGTTAAAAATTCGTCAAAACGCATTGCCGAACTTTCAATTGTAATGACAGAAGGTAGTCGAAAGGTTGCATTGGGTTTTTCAAAAAATAAAAAACAGCCATTGAAGTTAGAGCTTCAATGGCTGTTTTGGGGTCAAATATGTATTACATCACCCCTAAGCCGCATGAAAAATAGCATCCCAAATCTGCTTCAAGGTAATGCCCGTCAATTCAGCAAGTGCCGCCAACAGTGCAATAATGCCCGCAAGTTGCCACCAAATCTGTTCCTTCCAAGTTTTTGCAGGCAATTGTTGCCCCATATCTCCTGCCTCGCCCATAATGGCCATTTGATGCGCCCGTTCCACCAAATCAGTCGGAACGTGAGCAATTTCCATATCCGTATTTTTGATTTCTGCCCGTCTTTGAAGGCGGTTTTCTTGGCGCACACCTTCGGCTTCAATACCGTTGAGGAGTTTCTTCACACTCACTTTCGTCCGCAGTTCTCGCACCGCTACAAACTCCTCTCCTATTTCCTCCAAAAACAACAAATCTTCGTAGTCTATGACCACTTCACCACTTTCATCTACAGGAATTTTTTGGGATACATTCAGTTGACTCAAGCGTTCGTGAATGATGTCAAACTGTGAGCGAATGAAAGCCAAAACATCCCGTTTGTTGCTCTTGCCCATGATTTCGATGTAAATAATCCGCTCATTGGGGTCGGCTTTCACCAGTGCATCACAGTTTCCTTTCTTCAATATCACACCATTCCGCCAATAATCACGGCCTCGAATAAAAGGATGTACTTTCACAATAAAGCGACTCATAATGCTGCTCGGCATCACATCATAGTGGTACTGAAAAAACAAATGTCCTTCGCTGCTGTTCGTCCAATCCAGTTTGGCAGGTTTGTCAATCGGAAAAGCACCTGGGATAAAATAGGTATCTCGCACATCGGGCATCTGATACGCCAATTCAAAACGCTCCATGATGTCCATGATGTAAAACCGTTCTCGTTCGCTCGGATATTTGGCAGGGTCGAGTAGTTTGGAGATTTCTCGCACCGTCAAAATCCCCCGTTTTTTGACCAGTCGCTGAGAACTAATGATTTGATACACTCCTTTCGTGACCCACTCAGGATTCAACACCTGAGTTTCTCGCAGGCGGCGATCTTCACTAAAATTGAGCATCACCCCCAAATCGTGTAGCAAGTTCACCAAAGTTTGCATACTATTGGGATTGAAGTCAGGATCAACTTCTTTGCAAATACGCTCATAATCATTGTATTGGATGTAATCTTCATTGTGTTCCTCCAATCTTGCCTTGATGTCAAAATAACTCTGTGGCAAGAGGTCGTCAATATGCTTCAATTGGGTAATCGCTCGCCGAATCGTTCGCTTCAATTCTCCAATACCTACATTGTTGGCGCAAGAAGTTTCTACAAAACCGACCACATTCGGATATTTGTCTTTGATTTCGCCCTTTGGAACCGAAATTTTGTGCGTTTCACATTTGTTGATGACCACCACAATCGGCACATTTCCTGCATACGAACGAATCAACTTGAGCCAATATTCCAACTCCGAATCACCATATTTATCCTCTGCCCTCGGATTACTTACCAAAACATACGCACTCCTTGAAGTCATAAAAAACTTGTGGGTAGCGTGCATAATTTCTTGACCGCCAAAATCCCAAATGTGTAACTTGATTTCGTCTCTTCCTCTCCGAATCTGCCATTCTCGAATTTCGATTCCATCTGTAATCGTTTCGTTGTTGTTGAAATGTCCATCTGTAATCATGTTGATCAAAGAGGTTTTTCCGACAAATCCCGAACCGATAAAAATCAATTTGGCTTCATAAAGCGGTTTGTTCTTTTTGGAAGCCTGCAAATCTTGGATGTACTGAATGATACTTGCAGGTTCTCGCCCCAATACTTCATCTGGCACATTGAAGCGATTTCCCTTCAGGTTCAAGCCCTTGTTCCATTCCGCACCATTGAGATTACTTTTGAGGTTTTTCAAGCGAGCCATTTCGTTGGGAAGGCTTGACAAATAATTGCGGCTCAAATCGAGTACTCTAAGACGTGAAAGGCTACCGATTTCGGTGGGCAAATTGCTGATTTGGTTGTTCGCCAAATACAATTCTTGGAGTTGCTGCAATTTTCCGATGATGGTTGGTAGTGTGTTGAGTTTATTGTTTTCGACATCCAACAATTGCAGTTCGTTCAACTCTCCTATTGCAGCAGGTAGTTTGTTGATACTGTTTCCATTGAGGTAAAATTTCTCTAACTGCTTCAATTGTCCAATGGATTCGTGCAGAGCTGCTAATTTATTGGAATTGAGATATAATTCTCTTAGCTGAGTCAATTGCTTGATAGCTTTGGGAAGTCCCGTCAAGCGGTTTTTTCCCAAATCAATACGTTGAAGGTGTTGCAGCTGGCCCATTTCACGTGGAAGGCTGCTAATTTGATTGTCGCTGAGATCGAGTTCGGTCAAATGGGTAAGCTGTGCAATCGTTTTGGGGATAAGGAGTATTTGATTGTTACTCGCATCTAATTTTTGCAGTTGGGTAAGTTTGCAGATGTCATTTGACAAAACAGTAAGGCAATTGTTTTGGATATACAATTCCTTCAATTGCCGCAATTCAAATAATTCTGGCGGCAATTGTGTCAAACCCAAACTGCTTAGGTGAAGAACCGTAGCCTTACTATTTGCTACGGCTTCAATTTTGTCAACGGCCTCTTGATAGCGTTCTTCCATAGAGCGTATAGATATGTTTTTGGAACTTACAAAGTTATCAATATTTTCTCATTGCAAAAAACTTATTCTGTCTATGTTCATCGGTCAGCAGAATACAATATAGAGGATAGGTTGGCGGGATTATTCTCATGAATTTTCTTTTTTGGGAAATTTTTAGCTAAAAATTTTTTACTTCAATAGTCTTCAAAATCATTCAAAATCAAGCCCAAAAACATCATTCAAAAAACTGTTTCTATTTTTTATGTTCAAACTGACTAAAAAAATTAGTTTATTTGCCAAAAATGTTAGTATATTTGTATCAACAAGCTAACATACTTAGTATTTCTATACTTCAACCTCCAAAACTTTACACTTATGTTTCCAACAATTACCGAAAAAAATGTTTTGCTCGATTTTAGAGCTGCAAGTATGATTGTGATGATTGTCATACTTACCAATGGATTTACCTATGCCCTTTTCAACAAAAGTGCTGCTGGGGCAGGTATATCAAATGCAAATACAGAAGTAACTGAACAATTGTATCTCCTCGATCAAGCGAGTGTGTTCGTGAGCGATGTGGACAAATTTGAAAAGAAGGTACGAAAAGTTAGCAAAAAACTATCTGTTCCTGCTGAATGGCTGATGGCGGTGATGTACAGCGAATCTAAATTTGATGCGTCTGTATCGAATCACCGAGGCAGCGGCGCAACGGGTTTGATTCAATGGATGCCAACGACTGCTCAAGATTTTGACATTACGGTTGAAAAACTACGCAACCTCAATCACACCGAACAACTGGATTATGTGTATGATTACCTCGACCGTGTGCGCCGAAAATACAAACAATACGAAACACTGACCGAATTGTATTTGGCGATTTTGTATCCCAAAGCGATTGGTGAAGACTACTGCTACACGATGTATGCTCAACCTTCGGAAGCCTATAAATTGAATGTGGGTTTGGATATTGACAAAGATGGACGGGTGACGGTGAAAGATATTGACGATAGAATGAAAAAAATGTACCCAACGGCTTATATGGCGGAGCGTGAAGCGGGCAGCATGTGGAGCTTTTTGGGGATATAAACCTCTGAATTATAGACCATTTTTTTTGGAGGTCATCATCAAAATCAAACGCCCTCATTTTCTGGATAAAGAAAATGGGGGCTTTTTTGTTTTCACTCAATTTCCAATTCTATTGGATTCAATATAGTTTCTTCAGGTCTTAAGAAGTGCTTTCCGAAAATATCAACAAAATACACTTTATCTCCTACTTGCACTTTTTCCAATAATGCTTTTGTTTGAGATTCAAAAACTGCTCCTTTATTGAAGGTTGTACCTATCAAATCTTCATTTCGAAGCACAATGATTCTGAATCGGGTGACAGGAGTATGAGCGCAACCATAGAGGTAATAATATTCATCTATTGTAATGACTCCTCGCTGGGCCTTCAATTCTCCAATTCCCATTTTACCACTTCTCTTGTTCCCTAACTGCGGTATTGGCAGAGGAATTGGATGTACTCCAAAAATTCTTTTTTGAAGAAAACACGTATCTCCTTTTTTTACTTCAAAAACTTCTATTTCAAGCCTTTCTCCCGCTTTTTTAGCACCAAAAGTATATTCACAATTTTTTCCAGATAGCTCTTTTCCATTTGCAGTTACATACAATGAACTACAAGGAATCCTAGCTGCTGTAATTGTCATTGTATTAGCGATTCTTTCATAGATGTAATCTATTTTGCTAATTTCTATGGCAACTTCTTGGGCAAAACTTGCATTGAAGACAAAAATAAGGAGTAAGAGAATCGGATTTGTTTTCATTTATCTGAATCAATTTTCACAATTTCTTCATTTTTAAATAAACGCAGATTTTCCCTTTCATAGTCATTCCGAATGACTGGATAATGTAAACGATTATAGACTTTTGCAGTAATGGCATATATTTTTCCTTTCTCAAAAAAATCTTCCCCTCTGAATTCTGGACACATCTCTAAAGCAACAATATATTTTCCAATAAGTTGGGTAGAATCTGAACCCAATACTTCAAATTTATATCCTGTTATGTTTGCATCACAACCGCAACGCATAGAAGGATTAGCTATATCTTCATACAATCTTGCTCTAAATGAGTATATATTTCCTTGTGCTAAAACATTGGTTTTCAAAACATTTACCATTGATACTCCCCCTACAATCTTCAATGATACTTCTACTTACATTTCGCACCCCTAATACAAAAATATGAAATTAGGTAAAAAGGTCTTAAACTTGCACCATGGTAAGCAAAGAATTATTACATCAAACAAAAGTTTTAGACCATTTAGGCTTAGTATCAGGTATGTGTAAAGAATTAGACATAGCTGGAATAATTGACCGAGAAATTCCCGTCAAAAGTCC